>NZ_CP012545.1:1500000-1782759 GCF_004803835.1 Campylobacter sp. RM6914
CAAGCCCCACGATAAGCGTCATCAACCAGCCTTATCTAGCTTTGATAACCCCAAGAACAGCAACACGATCCGCATCAACGATAGTGACACCTGCAGGAACTGCTATGTCACGAACCAAGATCGTATCATCAACGTCAAGCTTACTAACATCTACATCAAATGAATTTGGTAGATTTTCAGCTGTACATTTTACTGCTAAACGACGCTTTGACTGGATCAAAACACCCTTGTTTTTAAGACCTATCGGAGTGCCTACAGGTTTAACAGGGATCATATATCTTGATACAACACCAGGAAGTGCCACTTTAAGGTCAACGTGTTTTAAGTCGTTTGTTACAACGTCTCTTTGGTAGTCAACAATAACAACGTTATATACCTTGTCGCCAACTTTTACATCAAACGCAAGGGTCTCTTTTTTACGTGCCTCTTTTATAAAGTCATTGACTTTAAATGCAGCAGCAATATTCTCTAATCCCTTACCGTAAATGTTCGCGATTAGATAACCATCTCTTCTTAAAGCCTTTGCAGACTTCTTACCGATACTCTCTCTAACGATACCTTCTAACATCGTTACCCTTTCATAAAAAATAAACGCCGAGTATATCTTAAATTTGTTAAATTTAAGATAAATTTAACCAACCAGTAAAGTCTAATTATAGCTTTATCGCCGGTATCGTGACGTTGTGTTTTGATTACAATTTTTTTAGTGCGATTATATCATTGCCGATATCGTTTATGTTTTGCTCTTCGTTTGATGTCTTAGATCTTGATAAATTTACATTTTTTATCTTTATCTCAAGATCGTTTCGTCTGCTTGACTTTTCTAATGCCTCATTGGCACTTATAATGTCGTCTGAGTAAAGCTCAAGCAAATGCTGGTCAAAAGTCTGCATACCATAGGTGTTTTTACTCTCGGAAATAGCCGTGTAAATATCATCAATCTTGTCATTTAATATCGTCTCTTTGATACGAGCGTTATTTATCAAAATTTCAACCGCAGCACGTCTTTTGCCATCTTTGGTTTGCGCAAGGCGCTGTGATATTATAGCGCTTAGAACCGATGTAAAAGTAAGTTTAACGCGGTTTTGCTCCTCTTTTTTAAACATATTTACGATTCTATTTATACTCTCTTTTGCGTCAAGAGTATGAAGGGTAGAAAGCACCAAGTGACCTGTTTCGGCAGCTCTAATCGCTGTTTCTATCGTTTCTAAATCCCTCATTTCACCTACAAGTATGACATCCGGGTCTTCGCGCAAAGAGGCCCTAAGCGCATCGGCAAAATTTAAAGCATCCTGTCCGATAGAGCGTTGGTTTATAATACTTAGTTCGTCCGAATAGACATACTCTATTGGGTCTTCAATGGTTATTATATGTTTTCTTTTGGTTTTATTGATGTGATTTATCATGCTGGCTAAAGTGGTTGTCTTGCCGCTACCAGTAGGTCCGGTTACCAGTATGATACCGCGATTTGTATTGTTACAAATTTTTTCAATCGAAGCAGGAAGTTTTAAGTCGTTAAAATTTGGAATTTTATTTGGTATTGTTCTAAAAACCGCCGACACACCTTCCATTTGGAAAAATATATTCACACGAAAACGATAGTCGGAATTCAGCTTATGGGTAAAATCAACACTTAAGTTATTAACAAGATTTTTAAAATTTGAGCGCAAAAGCTCTTTTGCTAGAGTGATACCGTCCTCTCTTGAGAGAATTTTATCACTCATTTTTACTATCTCGCCGTTAAATCGGCCTCTGATATATCCGCCTGACTTAATGTGTAGGTCACTTCCTCCGCCATCTACTAGACGTTTTAGGTATTCATTTAACTCATCTCTTAGCTTAAAGTTGAGTTTGCTGACATCAACGTCAAATTCCATATTTCTCTCTTATTTTAGAGTCTTCATAATATTTTCAAATGCAACCACAAAGGCTTTTAGTCCATCATTTAAAAGCTCTTTATAAGCAAAGTTCATATCGATATCGGCATTATTTACAACTTCAAAAAAGCTCTCTATGCTCTCTTTGCTAGGGGCTTTTTTAGGTGTCGCTTTCTCTTTTATAAATTCTTTTATCGTATCAAGCGGAGCTGTATTTATAGAGTTTTCATACATTAGCTCACGAACATAATAATCAGCCCTTAGCTCACCGCCCTTAACGCCTGTGCTAGCAAAAAGCGCGCGAACATTTGGTAAATTTCTATCTTGTATGATGTGATAAATTTTTGCGGCGTTCATTATGCCAATTTGCCCTTTAGGTAGACTTTTTTGCGCCATTTTCTCATCAAGAAGTCTATCAAAACGGCTAACAAAAATACTTATAACGCCTTTTGGTAGCGGAGTATTTGGGAAGCGTCGCTTATAAATTTCAGCTCCTGCCTCAAAAGCGTCAAGACAATTTTGTGCTTGCTCAGGTGAAAAGATAAGAGTTGCATTTACGCTTATACCTTTTGCCATAAGCGCGCTCATAGCTGTAAAACCCTCTTTTGTGGCAGGAACTTTTATCATCACATTTGGCATGCCGATACTTGCATGAAGTCTAACACCCTCTTCTATGGTTGCATTTGTATCATCTGATAAATTTGGATCAACTTCAATACTAACAAAACCGTCGTCATCATTTACGTAATTTTTAAGCATCTTACATGCAGCCATCTTAATATCTTGAGTAGCCAATGTCTCGTAAATGCTTTTTGGATGGCGTTTATCACTTTTTAATATCGACTCTTTATACGCCTGTGAACTTGAAAAAGCGCTTTTAAATATCGCCGGGTTACTTGTAGCCCCGTTTATAATCTCTTTATTTAAAAGCTCTAAAAATTCATTATCCAAAAACTCACGTTCAATAAAATCACACCAAAGTGAAAATTTTACATTATTGTCATACATTTTTAATCCAATATCCTTAAAATTTCGCGAAGATCTTTTGTATCAACACAGTGTGTTGCACTCTTTTTTAAAATTTCTTTTGCGCAAAAAGCAACGCTAATACCGGCATGCTTAAACATCGAAGCATCATTTGCGCCGTCTCCTACGCACATAGTTTCATCTTTACTAACACCTAAAATTTTTTGCATACGCTTAATCATCTCGCCTTTTGAGAAACCAAACATCATTTCGCCGCCCACGAGCCCAGTTAAAACACCGTCTTTTTCATGCAAGATATTTGCAAAGCTCTCATCATAACCGATCTCTTCACGCATCAAATCAGTTGCTATATGAAAACCGCCGCTAAAAACGATAACCTTTATGCCACGCTCTTTTAGCCCTTTAACAAGCTCTTTTGCACCGTTCATTTGCTTTAAATTTGAACAAACTTCACTTACCAATGAAGTTGGCATGCCATTTAGCAAAGCCACTCTTTTACTCAAGCTTTCAAAAAAGTCAAGTTCGCCTTGCATAGCCTTTTTGGTTATCTCTTTTACTTTATCTCCTACACCATAAGCATCGGCGAGAATATCTATCGTCTCGCCGTCCATTAATGTGGAGTCAAAATCAAAAACACAAAGCTTTATCAAATTTGACCTCTACTTTAAAAATCGCGCTTTAAAAGACTTTCGACCTTTAAGATCGTAAGGATGTTTTGATCTCTTTTACCGATACCATAAATCATGCCTTTATCTTTTATCAAAGTCTCAGGCGGCGGATCTATCCTGTTTCTATTTATACGAATAGCCTCTGTTAGCCTATCTATAACAAAGCCTGCGATATTTTCCTCATCCTTCATAACTATGTAGCGAGTACTAGCGCTTTGCTTACTTGCATTAAGCGAAAAACGCTTTCTTAGATCGATAAGAGGGATAACATTACCCCTTAAGTTAAACACGCCAAGAACATACTCAGGCACACTAGGAACTCTTGTAAATTCTATCGGTTTAATGATCTCTTGTATGTTTAAAATAGGTATCGCGTACTCCTCTTCACCCACTACAAAACCAACTAGCTGGATAATATCCTCACTACTTTTTGAAGGCTCGTCGATCTGCTGTTTTTGCCTTTGTAATACTTCGTTTAGTTTATTGCTCATATCATACTCCCTACGGCAACTTTATATTTTTTCTAACAACGCTTTCAAGATACTCAGAAGAGTATGGCTTAGTAATATACTCAGTCATTCCTACCTCAACACCTCTAAGCCTATCTGTTTTTGACGTCCTTGAAGTAACTGCTATAAGCGGTAAATTTCTATATTTTGAATACTTACGAATTTCACCGGCTAAAGTATAACCGTCCATTCTAGGCATTTCTATATCAATTAAAACCGCGTCAAAAACGTGTTCGCCTGATTTTATTAAAGTTAAAGCTTCAACACCATTAGTTGCCTCTATGACAGTTACTCCAGTTGGCTCTAGTGATTTTTGCATTATCGTTCTATCCATTTTTGAATCATCAACGATAAGGACTTTATAATCACTCGGTTGCTCCTTAACTTTTTTGGCTTCTGCGTCTATTTCGGCTCTTATGTTTACTTTTATATCTTTTGCCATTTCCATCATTGCAGCAACATCGATAATAAGAGTAACACGACCGTCACCTCTTATCGTAGCTCCCGCAATACCAGGGATATTTTGCAAATAATCCCCCATTGATTTAATAACAATCTCTTCTTGTCCGACAAGGGTATCTACTATGATACCGAGTTTTGTCTCGGCAACTCCGATTATAACAACATAAGTATGCTCTCCGCCATCAAACACCTTTCTAACGCCAAATACATCAGAAAGCCTAACCAAAGATAAAACCTCATCACGTAAACGAAGAACGTTTTTGCCGTCTATCGTATAGATGTCGTCTATCGGCACGCGAACGGTTTCAAGAACGCTAGCAAGCGGTATAGCATAATACTCCTCTTGCGTTCCAACAAGTAGCGACTGGATAATCGCAAGTGTTAGAGGAATTTTTAGTTTTATAACAGTGCCTTTTCCAACTTCGCTTTCGATGTCGATTATGCCGTTTAGTTTTTCGATATTTGTCTTAACAACGTCCATACCAACACCGCGTCCACTTACGTTTGTAACTTTTGCAGCAGTTGAAAATCCAGGTTTAAATATAAGACCAAATGCCTCTTTATCGCTCATTGTATCGGCTTCGCGCTCGGTTATTATGCCTTTTTCGATTGATTTTGCTTTTAACATATCCACATCAAGACCCTTACCGTCATCAACGATTTCGATAACGATATGGTTGCCTTCGTTATAGGCTTTAAGCTCTACTGTGCCTTTTTCAGGTTTGCCGGCAGCCTTTCTTATCTCAGGATCTTCTATACCGTGGTCGCATGAGTTTCTAATGATATGCACTAGCGGATCGCCTATCTCTTCAACGATAGACTTATCAAGCTCGGTCTCTTCACCTGAAATTTCAAGATCGATTTGCTTGCCAAGCTCGCGGCTAAGATCGCGTATCATTCTAGGGAATTTATTAAACACTTTTGCTATCGGAAGCATTCTTGTTTTCATAACGGCAAGCTGAATATCTGTCGTTACCAAGCTTAAGCTTGAAACTACTTGATTTAGCTCTTCAAGGAATTTTTCACCCTCGTATCTCTCTTCAACATCATCATAAATTTTAAGAAGTCTGTTTTTACCAAGAACAAGTTCGCCGATCAGGTTCATTAGGTGATCTAGTCTTTTAACCTCAACACGTATGGTTTGCTCTTGCGCAACTGTACCGCCGGCTTGTGCAGGGACTTTTTTGTCGGCATCTTCTTTTTTAGCAGCAGGTTTTGGCGCAGCAGCAGGTGCTGGAGTCGGAGCAGGAGTGCTTTGAGCAGCAGGAGCGTTTGTTTTTTTACTTGCTCGTCTGGCTTTGTCTTCGGCTTTTCTAACTTTTAAAAGACGCTCTATCTCAGCCTCTACTTCATCATCGCTTAGACTTGATAAATTTTCATCACTTATATCAAGTTCTTCTTCAGGCTGCGGGGCTACTTCAGGCTCAGGTGTTTGCTCAACAACAGGAGCTGCAACATGCGCTTCGCCTTCTGATATCACGGTTAATCTAGCACAAATATCTTTAATATCTATACCTACGTCTTTGTCGTTGCCGTAATCACGAATGCCGTGCAATAAACCTTTCATCATATCAACAGACTCAAGCACAACGTCCATAACATCAGGAGTAATTTTAAGCTCGCCTTTTCTAGCTTTATTTAACACGTCTTCCATGTGATGAGTAAGCTCGGTTAAAATATCAAAATTTAAAAAGCTTGAACTTCCTTTAACTGTGTGCGCAACGCGAAAAATTCTATTTAAAAGCTCAAGATCTTCAGGATTTGCCTCAAGCTCAACAAGGTCATGGTCTATCTGCTCAATAAGTTCGAAAGCTTCTATCAAGAAGTCTTCCATTATCTCTTTCATATCATCCATTTTTCACCTCATTTTGCAGATTTTGAGTGTGCTTCAATAACTTTTAGCACCTCTTGATAAAATATACTTGCATCAAATTTAGTAAGATACGCTGCACCGCCGGCTTCTTTGCTCTTGCCTTCGCTAAATTCATTACTTAAAGATGAATTAAACACTATCGGAATATCCTTAAATCTCTCATCATCTTTAATGTGTGCCGCAAAGTGATAGCCGTCCATTTGAGGCATCTCGATATCACTAAGTATCACGCGAACCTCTTTATTAATATCCTCACCGTATCTTTCGTAAAGCTCATTCATCTTCTCTAGGCCTTCAACGCCGTTTTTAGCCTCAACTATATTTAGACCCATTTTTTCAAGCGCGTCTTTAACAAGTTTTCTAGCCGTAGAGCTATCATCAAGAACAAGAGCTATACCCTTTATCTTTCTGTCTTCGTCGATGTCAACATCAAGTTTTGGAGAGTAAATTCCAAGCTCTTCAACTATACTTTCAAGATCAAGTATAAGTAAAACTTCGTCATTTTCTATCCTGGTTACGCCGGTTATCTTGCCTTTATCAAGCGCACCGGCACTGCTAGCAAAATTTGCTGGCTCTATGTCTTTCCAGTTGATACGGCGAATTCTCTTTGCCTCATGAACGATAAATCCAATAAGTATCCCGCTAAATTCTGCGATGATAACGCGAGGTTTTATAACGACCCCTGCGCTTGGCTCTACTATATTCATCCATCTAGCTAAATTTACAACAGGTATAACGACACCGCGCAAATCAAAAATTCCTTCAATATATTCAGGAACGCCCGGTAGTTCAGTGAGATTTGGCATTTTTATGATTTCACGCACTTTTGCGACATTAACGCCGTATATACCCTCATATACCTTGTCTTTTGCCTCTTTAAAGATACGAAAATCAACAAGTTCCATCTCGTTTGAACCCGTTTTTAATACGTTGTCTCCAAACATCAATGTCCTTTCAGACTCTTTCGAGCAAAATTTATTTTTTCGTCGCGGTATTCTACAATAAAATAACTTTGGTCGCACGCAAAAGCAGGAAGATTGACATAAATTTTATCGCCTATATCAAAAATTTCACCCTGATGATAGTGTCCCTCTATCACAATATCTGCGCTATAATGTCGCATTTTAGGGCTTATAAAGGCTTTGAAATTTGAAATTTTATAATCAAGCTTCTTAACGGTAAGTCTGTTTAAAATCCAATTTGAAATTTTAAATCCACACAAAATATCTATAAAATTCATAAACATTAAAAACCATTCAAGCCTCAAAAATAAAAGCGCGTATTTGCTAACAAATGGCAAAAAATTATCACCATGAGCTATCTGCACGCTTTGAGCTAACTCGGTTTTAAAATTTACCGGTTGGGCGCTGATAGGAAAAACTTTAACATTTTTAAAGAGTGAGGAGAGGACAAAGTCGTGGTTGCCTTCGATGTAAATAACCTCTGTTTTAAGCGCTATTTTGTTGATAAGCTCGATGTGCTTTTCATAAAATTTCACTGTGTTTTTTGCATGAGCAGCCAAGAAGTCAAACATATCACCCATCAAAAAAAGTTGCGGCGCGCTTATCTCACCTCTATCAAAGCTTTGTAAAAATCTTAAAAAATCATCTCGGTTAACGTTTTCATGGGCGTCAGAGATAAATATCGCACCGTTTTTTATTATCATTTCTTGCAAACGAGGTCCTAGCAAAATTGTGAAATTTTAGGCATGGCTAAATTTTCATCAAAGCCAAACATCAAATTTGCATTTGCTAAAGCTTGAGAACTTGCGCCCTTTAAAAGGTTGTCAATGGCTGAATTTATAAAAATTTTATCTTCCCAAACTACTGCAAAAATATCGCAAAAATGCGTTCCGGCAACATCTTTTACACTAACAGGGGATGTTTTAATACGGATAAATTCTTCATTTTTATAAAATTCGCGCAGAATTTCAAGCGGTTTTATCTCTTTGTTAAGCTTGGCATAAACGCTTACTAACATGCCACGAGTCAAAGGTACCAAGTGCGGCACAAACACTGTTGACATACTCTTTTGACAAAAATTTTCAAGGTGCATTTTTATCTCGTCGGCGTGGCGATGGATTAGCGGGTTGTAGGCGTTTAAATTTTCATTCACGCTTACAAAATGACTAGTCGCGCTTGGCTTTTTACCTGCGCCGCTTACTCCGCTTTTAGCATCTATCATCACGCCTAAATTTGTATCTATATATGGCAAAAATGGAGTTATGGCAAGTAGCGAGGCTGTTGGATAACAGCCTGGGTTTGCCACAAGTTTTGCGTTTTTTACTTTATCGCGGTTTATAGGTAAAAGCCCATAAACCGCATGAGCTAAATTTTTATCATCCAAATGCGGACAGTAATTTTTCTCATAAAGCTCTTTATTTAGTCTATAATCAGCCGATAAATCAACAACCTTAACGCCAAGCTCTAAAAGCTCGCTCGCATATCTCATGGCCTCTTGATGCGGTAGGGCTAAAAAGACAAGTTCGCATTTTTGCGCGGCTTCTCTTACGTCAGCAATACTTACTTCAAAGTCCAAAACGCCTCTTAGAGAGCTAAAAATTTCATCTATCTTGCCCTTTGAACTAGCTGCTAGATAGTTTATCTTAAATTCCGGGTGGTTTAGCAAAAGACGTATAAGCTCAAAACCGGTATATCCGCTAACGCCGATGACTCCGACATTTATCATTTCTAATCCTTAAAATTTATCGGTTTATAACATATAGAAACTATTTCTACGTCTATATTACCTTTTGGCAAACTTAGTCTAACCTCATCGCCCTCACTCTTGCCGATAAGCTGGCGCGCCAAAGGCGAGCTTATAGAGATAAGACCTCTCTCAAGGTCGCTCTCACTAACCCCGACTATCGTATAAGTATCCTCAAGCTCAGTATCAACATCAAGTATCGTAACATTTGAGCCAAATCTAACTTTATCATGCACATATGTGCTAGGGTCGATAACTTCGGCGTTTGCAAGAAGTGTGCTTAGCTCTGCGATACGAGCGTCTATGAAGCTTTGCTTCTCTTTTGCGGCGTGATATTCAGCATTTTCTTTTAAGTCGCCGTGACTTCTTGCGATATCTATTTCTATAACTATTTGCGGACGTTGAACATGCTTTAAATCTTTTAATTCCGCTTCTACTTTTTCATAACCGTAAATCGTCATCGGTTCACTCATTACTTCTCCTTTTAATTATTTTAATAACAAATTATGATTTTTAAATTTAATTACAGATAATTTTGTAATCACTCTTGCCGACTTGGCATTAAAAATTTCGCTACATTTACACTTGAGCCGTGCTTTAGGTATGCTCTAAGTTCGTTGCAGCCAGTTAAAAATTTATCTTTATCGCAATTTTTGTAAGCATTTAGCAAATTTAAAGCACTTACTTGCTCTTGTATAAGCTCGTCATGAAGTGCGCCTTTGCCCATAAAGTCATACATAATGTTTGCAAGTCCTGCGTATTTTACTTTTACAAGTTTGCGCGCTAGCCAAACATCTATCGCTTTTGCCTTATAGCAAAGCACAAAAGGAGTGCCTATAAGTGCGGCTTCAAGTGTTGCAGTCCCGGAACACACAAAGGCAAATTCACTTTCATAAAGTGCCTTTGGAGCTTCATTTACTATGTTAAATTCGCTCACGTCACCGTAAAGCTCAGCTACCTTATCTATTAAAAAAGGAGGGATAACAAGAAGTTTTTCTTTATCTTTTATATCTTTTGCAACCTCACGGTAAATAGGCATCAACCTAGTTATCTCGGAGCGTCTTGAACCTGGCAGAAAGGCGATCTTACTGCTATTTATCAGCTTTTCTTTTTTAAATTTAAGCTCATCTAAAAGTGGGTGTCCTACATAAACTGCGCGAGAGTAAAATTTTTCGTCAAAGGGTAAGATCGAGGCTAGATTATCACAAAATTTCTCAACTTTTTCCACACGTTTTGGTTTCCAAGCCCAAACTTGCGGCAGTATGTAGTATGTGATCGGTGCTTTAACCCCGGCCTCTCTCATGGCTTTTGCTAAAGGCAGGTTAAAGGCAGGGCTGTCTATAAGTAGCACCGCATCGGCGGTTTTGGCTAGTTTTACCATCTGCTTTATAGCTCTTTTTGCTTTAAATATAAGCGGCAAAACCTCCACAAAACCCATCGCAGAAAATTCGGAACTTTTCATAAAAGGAGTACCGAATTTCTCATCAAATATGCCTAAAATTTCAGAGCCTAATGTGTGTTTAAGCACCTCGCCTAAATGCAAATTCGCAGACGGCTCAAGCGCTGAAACTAAAATTTTTCTACTCATTTTTATCCATAGTTTTTTAGTAGATTATAGCTTGTTTAACTTAAAAAATTTAACAAGCTCTCGCATTTGTCCTATCCATGGCCCGACAAATCGCAAAAAGCAACACTCCTGCACCAAAACAAAGTATAAAAAATAATATAAAAAAATGAAAAAGTGTTGAAATTTCATAACCAAAAATTTGAGGATACGAGCTTGGCAAGTTATTTGCCTTTAAAATTTCAAGTGTCACCTCTGAAATTTCAGCCCTTTGGTTTAAAATTTCTTTTAAATTTATACCAAGTTCGCTTGCTTTTATGAATTTGTCGGCTGTTGGAGGAAGAAGTGAGGCTAAAGTGCCAGATAGTGCGTAACCTGTGGCATTTGCAAGGTAAAATATACCAAAAATAAGTCCCAAAAGTCTCTTTGGGGAAAGCTTTGCTACAAGAGCAAAACCGATAGGTGAAACTAAAAGTTCGGCACAAGTATGCATAAAATAAAGCAAAATAAACCATCTTATATGAAGCAGCTCATCACCCAAATCGCGAACATTTAAAGCTATGATAAGATAGCTAACACCCATCAAGCAAAGCCCCAAAGCTTGCTTATAAAGTCCGTTTGGCTCCAAATTTTTACGTCCCAGCTTTATGTAAAATGCCGAGAAAACAAAACTGAGCACAAGCACAAAAAGCGGGTTAAACATACTTATCATAGAAGGAGGGATGTCAAAACCAAGCAAATTTCTATCCATTTGGTTGTTTGCTATAAATGTTAGCGACGAGCCTATTTGCTCAAAACTCGCCCAAAAAAAGACGATAAACACAGCACTTATAAAGATAGTGATGATATTTTTTCTCTCATCCTTACTGATGCTTTCATCAAGCAAAACATAAAAACCAAGTGAGATACCAAAGGCATAAATAGTCGGATAAAGGTAGCTTTTAACAATATTTGCACCGCTTGAAAAATAGCTAATAGCCGCAAAAATAAGCACAAAGACAAATAACGAAACAAGTGCGTTTTTAAGATCAAATCTTATACCATCACTAACCTTTGGCGTGAAATTTTCATCATTTTTACAAAATACGACAAAGACCAAAAGTCCGATACTCATAGCAACAAAAGCCGACAAAAAGCCAAATTTAAATGCAGATACATCACGAACTCCGTTAACAACGACATCTCCAAAGTAAGGCACGATAAACGATCCAAGAAGTACGCCCAAATTTAAAAAGAAGTAGTATGAACTAAAAACAGCGTCCATACTTACGTTCCTAGGTGCTTTTATGCTTAAAAGTGCCGTTATACTAGGCTTAAAAAAGCCGTTGCCACACATAACCAAAACAGCACCACAAAGCGTAAGCCAAGCACCGCCAAAACTACTGGCATTTGCATAAAAAAACAGCTGCGCTACCGTAAGTAAAGCACACCCGATAATCACGCTTTTATGATATCCTAAAAATTTATCCGCCAAAAAACCGCCAATGATAGGAGTAAGGTAACTAAGAGCCAAAAAGGCACCATAGTATATGGCTGCATCTGTTTCGCTAATGGCTAAAAAGTGCACCAAGAAAAGTGCAAATATCGCGCGCATACCGTAAAAGTTAAATTTCTCCCACATCTCCGTGGAAAACAAAACCCGAATTTTTTTCAAACCTATCCCCTTAAAAAACAATACTCGTTTTTGCGTGTTATCCTAAAATTTCTCTTATGCTTTTTTCACACAAAGCCATTGCTTTTTCGCACTCTTCTTGTGTGATATTTAGTGGAGGGTTAAAATATATAACATCTCCCAATGGACGTAATAATAGTCCGTTTTTAAGAGCTTTTTTATAAATTTCATATCCAACTCGCCTGCTTGCCTTAAATGCTTGCTTCAGGCTTTTGTCCTCTACAAGCTCGATAGCATTTATAAGACCTATTTGCCTTATCTCGCCGACATTTTTATGTCCTAGTAACACTTTGCTTAGTGTTTCGTTTAAAAATTTAGCCGTTTTATTTGCTCGTGTTAAAACATCATCGTTTTCAATAATATCTAGAACCGCTAAAGCCGCCGCACAACCAAGTGGGTTACCGCTATAAGTATGTGAGTGCATGAAAGCCTTGCCTTCACTATAAGGAGCATAGAATGCATCATAAATTTTTTGCGTAGTCGCAGTGATAGACATAGGCATATAGCCCCCCGTTAGACCCTTACTAAGTGTCATGATGTCAGGACTTACCCCGGCATGATCAAATGCAAACATCTTGCCCGTCCTACCAAAACCAGTAGCGATCTCATCGGCGATAAGAAGCACGTCGTAAGCGTCGCAAATTTCACGAAGCTTTTTAAGATAAAGCGCAGGGTAAATTCTCATGCCAGCAGCACCTTGCACTAGCGGCTCGATAATGATGGCGACCGTTTCATGCCCGTGTTTTTCAAACTCCTCTTTTGCGTGACAAAAGCACTCGCAAGAGCAGCTTTGACGAGTTAGACCAAATTCGCAACGATAACAATCAGGCGACTTTATACGTATCACATCCATTAACATAGGTTTATAAATTTTTGCATACAAGTCCATAGTTCCCACGCTTAATGCACCTATAGTTTCTCCGTGATATCCCTCCTCAAGGCACATAAAACGGGTTTTGTTTGGTTTACCCGTTTGGTAATGATACTGAAAGGCCATCTTAAGTGCGCTCTCGACAGCCGAGCTCCCGTTATCGCTGAAATTTAACTTCACAAGCCCTTTTGGCAAAATTTCAACAAGTCGTGATGATAAATTTATCGCGCTTTCGTGAGTAAAATTTGCAAATATCACGTGCTCAAGCCTATCAAGTTGCACTTTAATTGCTTCATTTATGCGCTCGTTTGAGTGTCCTAAAAGGTTGCACCACCAAGAACTTATGATGTCAATATACCTCTTATCGTATTCGTCGTATAAAAATACACCCTTTGCTCTTTTTATAACTATGGGAGGCAAGCTTTCGTAGTCATGCATTTGCGAGCAAGGATGCCAGATGTATTTTAGGTCAAGTTTAGCTAGTTCACTCATATACCGCCGCCAATTTTTTAGAATTTATACAGTTTTCTTGCCCTTGTTTTGTGATGGTAAAAAGCACCGGAAGAGCGCAAAGCTCTTGTATCATAAATTTATTATCGATATGGATTTGGTTGCTTTCGTCAAATTTATTTAGCACAAAGCCCTTTTGCTCTATGCCCTCTTCGCGCAGGTATTTACTTGTTAGCACTGCCGCATTGATGCCGCCAAGTCCTGCATCGGCAACGATTAACACGGGACATTTTAAAGCTTTTATGAGATCTACTTGCATGATCTTAACTTCGTCGTATCTAAGCGGACAGATAGCACCGCCGCAACCCTCTATATTTAGATACTCATACTCGTTTTTTAGTTCATCAAATTTAGCTAAAATTTTATTTAGCTCAGGCGGATTGCCCTCAAATTTGGCAGCTAAGTGCGGAGAAAAAGCTCTTTCATATACGTAAACATTCATGCTTGTTACATCTTGCTTGGTGCCTGAGATCTCTTTTACAAATTTAACATCACCTACTTCAAGCTCACCGCTAGGTGTGCGTAAATTTCCGCTTGCAAGAGGTTTAAAATACCCCGCCTTATAACCCTCTTTAAGCAAAGCCTTTGTTATAAGTCCGCTCACGTAGGTCTTACCTACATCCGTTGCCGTGCCTGTTATAAATAAATTTTTACTCATTTTTAGCCTCTTTAGACTTTAAAAACCAAAATTCTATCAAAAACGTCTTAAAATTTTAAATTTAACCCGTGCTAAATAAAGATGTGATAAAATCGGCAAAATTTAAAAGGACGATATTGAAAGAAATTCTCATAACAAACGATGATGGATTTGAAGCAAGAGGGCTTCATGAGCTTGCTCTTGAGCTTAAAAAACTTCCTGACGTAAATGTAACCATAGTAGCGCCAAGTGCCGAAAAATCAGCCTGCGCACACTCTCTAACCCTCACAAAACCACTTAGATTTATAAAACTTGATGATGGATTTTTCAAGCTTGACGACGCAACGCCTAGCGACTGCGTATATCTTGCACTTCATGCACTTTATGCCAAAAAACCAGACCTCATAATCTCAGGCATAAACCACGGAGCAAATTTAGGAGAGGACATAACATACTCTGGAACGTGCGGTGCAGCCATGGAAGGGGTTTTGCAAGGTGTTAAAAGTATCGCATTTTCACAGTTTTATCAAAACGATAGCATAGACGTTTTAGGCTTTGACCTTGCAAGAGAAGTGGTAAAATTTATCGTTTCAAAGGTATTAAATGATGAAATTTCGCTTCCTCCAAGACAGTTTTTAAATGTAAATATCCCTGCCGTAAGCTCTAAGAATTTCAAAGGTTACGCTGTCGTTCCGGTTGGAAACCGCACCTATGCAACAAGTGCCAGTCTAAATCGCAACCCACGAGGAGTGGAGTATTACTGGCTTGGAAACGCCGCGCTTGATTATATAGACAGCACTCAAAAAACCGACCTAAGCGAGATAAATGCAGGTTTTGCAACCATAACTCCAATCATGCTTGATATGACGGCACACGATAGCCTAGAACACTTAAGAGCAAATTTAAATGTTTAAGCAAGGACAAAAATGGACAAGATAGATAGATTTACTCGCTCAAGATGGCTCTTTGGTGATGACTTTGAGAAGTTAAAAAATGCTAAAATTTTAATTTGTGGGGTTGGCGGAGTTGGCGGTATATGCGTTGACGCGCTATCTCGCGCTGGAGTTGGCAAGATAGTTATCATCGATAAAGATACCTTTGATATAACAAATCAAAACAGACAAATTTACAGCGAGGCTACAGGCGCTATAAAAGTAGATGAATTTAAAAAACGCTACGAATGCATAGAGGCGATAAATGAGCTTATCACGCCCGAATTTATACAAAATTTTGACTTTAGCGAATTTGACCTTGTTATAGACGCTATTGATGATATGAGCGCAAAAGTCGCCCTAGCGCTAAAGGTTGGCGATAAACTGATCGCTTCGATGGGAGGGGGCAAACGGATAGATGCCACAAAGGTTAAAGTAGCTTCGATTTGGAAAACAAGCGTTGATGCTTTGGCTAGAAAATACCGCTACGAGCTTAGGAAAGCCGGGTTTAACGGGGATTTTGAAGTGGTCTTTTCAACCGAAGAGCCGCGTTGTAAATCACTTGGAAGTTTTATGGGTGTTACGGCGGTTTTTGGACTAAATTTAGCCTCTCTCGCCGTTAGAAAAATTTTATCAAAAGCCTAATTACTCGAGTAAGTTTCCAGCCGGTGCATCAAATTTAACATCCTTTGGCTCATCGACAAAGGGTGGTCCTTTTGTTAAAAGGATGGTGATCTCAGACGCAACTTTTGGCTCCATTTTAGCCATAACGGTTGAAATCTTTTTAGGCTCTAAAGCATACATTATCGTTGCAGCCTGAGCCCTACTCATCTGCGATAAAACATCGGCTGCAGACTGATCTTTCATCTTTGCATAAGACTCGCTTACTTTATCCGTAGTCATCGTGCGAAGCTCTTTTAAAATTTCCTCGTTTTGTGCAACTCTTTCATCGATCTCTCTACGTTTTTGATCAACTACTCTCATGGTGGCATTTATGTCCGCTTCTTTTTTGCTAAGTTTTGCCATGGAGCTTTCATAAGCAGCTTGCGTGCTAGCGCGAAACGCCTCAAGAGCCTGGCGCTCCTCATCTATACGCTCAACCTCTTTTAAAATTTCAGCCTTTCTAGCTTCAAAAATTTGTGTGCAATCAACAGGAATATCATAAGCAAAAGTAAATTTCAGACTAACAAAAACTACAAATAAAATCCTAAGCATCAACAACCTCTTTAATAGCCTCGTTTGACCTAGATGCAAATTTCATCACGGCAAACTCATCAAGAGCCGCACTTTGCTCTCTTTGAACTCTTTTTATCTCGGTCTTAAAGTCTTCTTGCTCAAGGTATTTCATTTTTTCATAGTCCAAACTCGCGTTTTTATGCTGGTGGTTTAGATGGATGAGCTCTTTCTTGGCTAGCTCCAAGCGCTCTTTTAGCCCCTTAAGCTCATCTCGCATTATCTTTAAAAGCTCTAAATTTTGTCTCAAGTCGCTTGCGCTACCACTTCTTGGCATGTCAAATTTACTTAATGTTTGAGTAGCAAACAATACGTTGTTCTCGCATGTAACGATATTTGACCTAGCCAGGACAAGTTTGGCTTCGATCTTGTCTAAAACCTGTTTTTTAACGCGAACGACTTGAGTAAATTTACTTTTCATCTGATGATAGTGTCGCTTCTTTCAGGGCTTGTAGAGATAAGTCCTACTTTAACACCCGTTAATGCCTCTATACGCTCGATATAAGCTATCGCATTTTTTGGAAGGTCTTCATATCTTGATATACCCTTAACACTGTCCCAGCCCTCAAGCTCTTCATATATCGGAGTTGCGTTTTCAAGATCTGTCGGAACATAGTCGATAGTTTCGCCGTTATATTGATATGCTTTGCAAATTTTAACAGTTTCAAATCCATCAAGCACGTCAAGTTTCATAAGTGCAAATTTATCTACGGCGTTTAGTCTTGCAGAGTATTTTACACTAACGGCGTCAAACCAACCGCAGCGCCTTCTACGACCGGTTGTAGTGCCAAATTCCTTGCCGATATCACACATATCATCTCCGGCTTTTGTCTTATCCTCGGTAGGAAACGGTCCAAAGCCAACTCTTGTCGTATAAGCCTTTATAACTCCTACAACATCGCCTATCTCTTTTGGGTTTAGTCCAAGTCCCGTGCAAGCGCCGGCACTTATAGTGTTTGAGCTAGTTACGTAAGGATATGTTCCGTGATCAATATCAAGAAGAGTTCCTTGAGCGCCCTCTAATAAAATTTTCTTACCTTCATCGATCGCTTGCCATATAATGCGGGTTGTGTTTGCGATATACGGCTCAAGCACCTCTTTGTATCTTTTTAACTCTTCCAAAAGCTCTTGTCTATCAGGAGTTTTGATACCAAGTGCGTCAAACACGTCTTTGTTTGCCTTAAAATCACGCATAAGCGCCTCACAAAGAGCATCCGGATCTCTTAGCTCACCAACCCTATGTCCCGTGCGGCTTATCTTATCGGCATAAGTAGGTCCGATGCCTTTACCTGTAGTTCCGATAGCCTTATCGCCTTTTAGACGCTCTTTTGCTTGATCGATTAGTCCGTGATGAGCTAAATTTAAATGTGCCTTATCACTTATGTAAAGTCTTCCTTCAAGTTCGTCAAATTGCGCCATTTCGCTTATCAAAACTTCAGGGCTTACAACAACGCCGTTGCCTATTATGTTTATGATATTTTTATGCAAAATTCCGCTTGGCATAAGGTGAAGAGCGTATCTTACGCCATCTACCCAGATCGTATGACCGGCGTTGTGACCGCCTTGAGAGCGACAAACCATATCGTAAGTTTGTGATAGCATATCAACTATCTTACCCTTACCTTCATCTCCCCATTGGATACCGACAACCAAATCAGCTTTTCTCATTTTCCGTCCTTTTTAATCAATTAATTGTTCTATCAATGCATCAGTATAAACAGCAAAGCCACTACTTTGAGCGCCGTCTATTTCGTAGTTTCCACCGCCGGCAAGTATCGAATTTTGGCTTAAAAACCTAAAGAATAACTTATCATAATATCTCATTTTTGAATAATATAGCGGAACTATTCTTAAATTTTCATATTCCGAAGCCTTTGCAAGTTCTTTTAAATTTGTAAGCGGCTTTACAAGCTCTTTTGGCACAATTTTACTTACCTCGTCGATCTCTTCGGGTGATTTTAAAAGAGCTAGGCGATTTAACCAATCAACATCTTGAGCCAAAATTTGCTCTATCTGCCCGCGCTCAAAAACATCTATGGATAAATTTAAAATTTCACATATCGTATGAGGAATTTCTATGTTGCTTACTTGTAATACCGGCTTTAGCCCAAGCTCGCCTAAAAGTTTCGCAACGATCTTTAAGCTGATAGAAAGGTCACTTTCTCCGATAAGTTCAGCACCTATTTGATAAATTTCAGAGCTTGGATATCGAAAAACAGGCTGTATATAAAACCATTTCTTGCCTTTATCGCTTTTTAGCCTTCGAAGCGCTATGCGCACTACGTCTACGGTGCTATCTGCACGCAGACTTATTTGGTGGTTGGCATGATCGCTAAATCTTAAAAGCTGTGTTGCATTTACGCTTAAGTGCTGGTGATAAGAGAAAAAGGGCGTTACCATCTCACTAAAGCCTTCATCGGTCAAAATTTCACTTGCCTTTTGCTCTATCTCTCTCTTTACTTTTGCGCTTTTACCAAAATAAAGTCTACTTCCGATAGGAATTTCATGTTCATAGACATTTAAATTTTGTGTGTTTTCTCTCATTGCTTCCTCGTTTATAAATTTAAGTTCTCATCACATATTAAGCTTACTTCTTGAGCCAGTTGTATGGCGCTGGCTTCGTCGTTTGCTTCAAGCGCCGATATGAGTTTTTCTCTAATATCCATATAAATTTCATTTGTAGCTTTTAGTTTTTTGCTTATATCATCTTTTAAGATATCAAACTCAAAGTCACCCCTTATCGTCTCATCGCCAGTTAAATATAAGATGATATCGTTTGCATAACTTTTTAACTCAATATAATCCCTTAATCTTTCAAACTCACTATCGCTTATATACTCTTGTTTAACGTCATCGTCAAGTCCCTTAAATTCAAACCTCAACGCCTCATCAAGTCTTAACGGTTTTGTAAAGTAATTACCCTGGAAACACTCGTAGCCAAATCCTATAAGCGTTTCTAACATGCGTTTGTTTTCGATATTTTTTATAGTTACTTCGCGATGAAGCATATTTGAAATTTGTCTTACCATTCTTAAAATAACGATCGCACCTTTTGAGGCAAACATGCGAACAGTAAGTCTTTTGTCGGTTTTAAATCTCTCTATAGGCAATACACTAAAAGCTTCAAGCGAACTAGCACGAGAAGCAAAATCATCAAGCGAGAAATTTATCCCGTAACGCTTATATCTCTTTAAAATTTTAGAAGCTATCGGCAAATTCTCAACCGTGTTTGAGTCAACGATCTCGAATATAAGCATGCTAGTATCAAGCTTGTTGTCGCTTTCAACCAAGGCTTCAAATTTATTAAAAAACTCATCACTGCAAAGCTGCTCTATGCCCAAATTTACACATACTTTTATGTTTTTGCCGTTTTTATTCCACAGTGCGCAAGCATCTAGGGCTTTTCTAATGGCAAACAGCGCGATATCATCAAGGATGTATTGCTTTTTTATAAGAGGTAAGAAGCTATCAGGATAGCATATCTCGCCGCCGTTGTTCCAACGTATAAGCGCCTCATATCTTACAACTTGTTTTGTTTTGATATTAACTTCAGGTTGATACTCGATAAAGAATTCGTTGTTTGCAAGGGCTTTTGAAATTTTAAGTCCATCTTCGTATTGGTTTTTGAAATTTCTATCTTTTTTAACATCAAAGATATAATACCCGCCTTTTCCGGCAAGTTTTGCCTGATACATCGCCCAGTCAGCTTGCTCTAGCAAGTCATCTCCGCTTACGTTGTTCTCTTCGCTTCGCATGCTAACACCGATACTTGCGCTTACTTTTATATGACCGCCGTTATGTTCTATGTTTTCAGACGCGATACGAAGCATGTTTTGCACCATCTCGTAGACTTCGCCCTTTTTCTCATAAGGGATAAGTGCAACAAATTCATCTCCGCCTATCCTTGAGAGCATATCTTGATCGTCAAAAAGCTTGTTTATCTCGTTAGAAATTTCAAGCAGTAGCTTATCTCCTGTGTGATGACCGTAAGTTTCGTTTATCTCTCTAAAGCCGTCCATATCGATGTAGGCTACGGCTATATTTTTATGTTTTACATTCATCATCTCATCAAGTTTACGAGTGAGCAAAAATCTATTTGGAAGTTTTGTTAAAGGATCGTGATAAGCGATGTATTCAAGATAGTCTTTGTTTGCGGCAAAGTCATTTATAGAAGAGACGATCACAACATAACAAAATACATTTGCGTCATTATCCCTTAGTTCTGAAACATTGACGGTTTCAAGTCTATTTTCGCCGTTTTTATGTCTGCTCCAAATTTTACTCTGTATAGTTCCTTGAGCTTTTACAGCAGGTAAAATTCTATCCTTAAACTCAACCCCTTTTATCTCAGAGATATTTTTGCTAAGAACCTCTTCTTGCTCGTGTCCGGACATATTTAAAAACGCTTCATTGGCGTCTATGATGTTAAAATTTAGATCAATTATAGCTATGCCATCTTTTGCGTATGAAAAAACAGAAGACAACATCTGCTGATATATCAAGAACTGCTGGTCTTTCATGATATTTCTAAAGACGCCGTTTATGATAAGAGGCTTGCCGTCATCGCTAAATTCTAAATTTTTGCCTCGCATATTTATCCAAACTACGCTTCTATCTCTGGCATAAAATTTAATATCGCTCATATATGAGCCGTCTTCAAGCTTCATCTCGTCAAAAAAGCTTTCAAAATCATTAACGTAATCAACCGCAAGCTCTCTTATGCGCTTAATGTCGATTATCCCCAGGTCGCTTTTAGAGTTATATCCTAACATCTTGGCGAATTCGTCGCTAGTTTGTATCTCCTTGCTTTGTGCATCATAAGTCCATGCCACCGACGATGAAGCCCAAAGAACATTTTTATATTTTTTTATCTCAAGCTCGTATCTATCTTGAAGTTGCTGTTCGTCCGTTAAGTCGCTAAAAGAGTAGACGATCTTACTAATGTCATTGTCGTCATCGAGTATAAATTTAGCATATACTTTAAAAAACAACTTTTTACCATCAGCTGTTATCACACCCGTGTTTAGCCTTACGCTATCAGAAACATTTTTGTTTAATGTAAATAACCTAATACCTACCTCGATAGCGCTAACAAAATTCATCAAACTCTCTTGAGTGATAAAATTTCTAACATCAAACGAAAAGCTAAATTCCTTATCTTCTGCTATACCTAAAATTTTATTAGTATTATTTGTAAATTGTTTTATCACAAACGGCTCGCTTGCATCAGCGATCATCATCATATTTGGCGAGACAAATATATACTTTTGCAAAATTTCATTTATCTTGCTTTCGTTTTCTACACCGGTAATGTCTCTCATAACAGAAAATGCAAGGCGTTGGTTGTCTATCTCTATATTTGAAACAACCACGCTCATATCGCGTAATTCGCCGTTTTTAAGAAGGTGTTTTGTTTTAAATGGCTTTAAATTTTCTATACTGCTTCTTCTGTCATAAAACATATCAGCAAATGTCGAGTATACAATGTCCCTGATATTTAAGCTAAGCATCTCCTCCATGCTATATCCGTAAACATCTAACGCCTTGTTGCTTACATTTACGATATCTCCCGTATATGCGTCATATACTATGATATTTAAAAAACTCTGTTCAAACACATATCCAAAGCGTTTTTTATACGCCTCAAGAGCCATCTTAGCTTCATCGAGCTCTTTGTAAAGATCTGTTATGCCGTCGTTTATGGTTAGGATATCACCTGTGATATTTTGCGTATCTAGCTTATTTTTTTTATTTGATAAAAACCTAACAAGTTCGCCCAGCGGGGCTAGAAAGTCATTTCTAATATACTTTATATCTTTTATCCACAAAAAGATAAAAGCAATAAAGCTTATAAAACTTATAGATAAAAGTATCGCTTGATAAAGTATCTCACCGTGTTTTGTAGATCTTGATATAACAAAAATTTTATACGCCTCGATATAGCTTATCGTTTCGTATCTCATCTGTGTTAGTGAAAATATACCTCTTGTGTTGCCAAATTCCTCACCAAATTTTATATAAGCATCATATCTGTCTTTATCGTATGTTTGGGCAAAATTGCTTGTTAGTAAATTTCCGTTTCTATCAACAACATATGCTATATCGTTGCTTTGACTTAAAGCGTTATTTAGGCTTAAATTTAAAAGCTTTAGATCTATCTGAACGATAATCTTCTTGCCGTTATTTAGCTCGTATGAGGCATATACGGCCTCTAGCGCACCATCTTTATAAAATCTTCTTGAGAGAGAAAAGTATTGAAAATGCGGAAGCTGTATCCAAGGTATATTAAAGCTTTTTAAAGGGGTTGCATCTTCAAATTCACGCTTATACAGCAAATTTGCGTCTTCATCTATAATATAAAACGCGTTATAAAATTCTCGTAGAGTTTTATCGGTTATAAGACTATACTCTTTTTGAAGACCGGAATTTAGAATTTTAGCCTTCATAGCAAGGTCGTCTTCTATGACCCTAAAGTTTCTATTTATGGCGAAATTTATATCGGTGTTTAGCTTTTCAAGATCACGCGCGATATTGCTGTCTTTAAAGCTGATTAAGAAAAAGCAAAGAGCGACAAACGCAACCAATGCGAGTAAATTTTCGATATAAAGTTTTTTTATTACCTGCCAACTTGTTTTGCCGACTATACTTTTTTGCATAAACTTTAAAACCCTTCAGTATTTTAAGTTTGTAAGGATTGATTCTATCAAAACTTTACTTGTTTTAGCATAAGTTGCGCGCTTTTAGTGTCTTTTTAAACCAAATTTATCAGACTTTTCCCACTTTGTCTTGTTTTAACCTCACCAACCACGCTTGTGTAGTCATACCCTACATCCTTTAGTCTATCAAAGGCTTTATTTGCGTCTTTTTCATCCACTGCCAAAAGTAGTCCGCCCGAAGTTTGTGCATCATAAAGCAAAATATCCGCATCGCCGTTTACAAATTTACTTGCAAATTCACGGTTTTTATAGCTGCCTTCAGGCAAAAGTCCGATGTTTGCCATCTCGTAAACACTCTTTAAGATCGGTATATTTTTAGTATAAATTTCAAACGATATATCATCTCTTCCCATTTCGCTCAAATGCCCCAAAAAGCCAAATCCTGTTACATCCGTAGCTGCATTTACACGAACTTCACTCATCGCACCAACTGCATAGAAATTTAAGTGAGCCATATGAAAAGCAGCCTCTTTTATCTGCTCTAAACCTAAAAATCCACCCTTTATCGCTGTGCTTAAAACACCCATACCAAGCGGTTTTGTTAGGATTAATACATCTCCGACTTTTGCGGTGTTGTTTGCCCAAAATTTCTTTGGATGAACCCTACCGGTAACGCTAAGACCATAATACATCTCAGGAGTTGCTATGCTATGTCCGCCGACTATCACGCCACCACACTCTCTCACCTTATCGGCACCGCCGGCCATTATCTCGGTTAAAATTTCCTCGCTTAAGTTGCAACTATCAAAACCAACAATGTTTAAAGCATTGATCACCTGTGCGCCCATGGCAAAAACATCGCTTAACGAATTTGCCGCGGCTATCTGCCCGTAAATAAACGGATCGTTTACCACAGGCGTTATAAAGTCAAGCGTCTGAACAAGCGCCAGGTCTTCGCTTAACTTAAAAACACTAGCATCTTCATTGCTATTTGTTGATGAGATTAAATTTTCGTGAGCTAAATTTAGTGTGCCTATACTTTTGTTTAGACCCGCCGGGTCAAGTTTGGCAGCTCAACCCGCGGCACGAACAAATTTGGTCAGTTGTTTATCGTTATAAATCATAATTTTATCGTATCAAACCTACTTAGTAAATCAGCAACTTCAAAAGCATTTGTTATCTCACCTATGGCTAATTTATCAACTAATCTATAAGCTTCAAGGCAGCTTCCGCAACTAAGAATTTTAACCCCTGCGTTTTCTAGGTCTTTTAATGCTTTAAAGCTAACATGTCCGCGATCAGTCGTCATTTTAACGGCGTTATTTACAAGTAAAACCGCATAAGGCTTAGTCTCAACCTGCATAAATGCACCTAAAAATTTTGACAATAAAGTTTCACCAACCGGTCCGCTACCTGTTCTATCTTCGTTAAGATAGATGACTTTTCCTGGTTTTTTGCTTACGATCTCGCAGCTGTATTCATCTAAATTTACGTCAGAAATTTCGCCGTTTTTTACGGTTTTTATAAGAGTTTCGCCGTTTGCAAGGTCGCTTAGGCTAAATTTTTGATTTTGGTTTTTTAAAAATCTCGATATATTTTCGCGTGGGGCAAGCGAATTTACCAAGATTTCAAGCTCTTCGCCGTCTTTTAAGCCTTCAATGGCATTTTTAGTTCTAATAACCGGCTCAGGGCACTCTAAATTTCTACAGTCTAATTGCATGTTTTTCCTTTAAAATTTGATTTATTCAAGACTTGAATCTTATTTGTATTTTTAAATTTATCTTCTAGTTTTTCTAACCGCTTCTAGTAAAATTTCAAACCCGTGCTTACTTGAATTTTCAACATCGGCAAGCACGCTAACACCATCTTTTTTGCTACTTTTGTCGCCAAAAAGCGTAACTGCTTTTTGCAACCCTTTATGCACGTTGTCATGATGTTTTGCCACTTCATCTATCACACGAGAGTTGTTTGATAAAATTTGCTTGATATGTTCGCTAAACCACCTGCCAAAACGGCAATTAACATGATCTGACATATCTACTTTTTCGCCGTAAAGAAAGTTCTTATATGCCGATAGTTTTAAATTTATATGATCTATCTTTCCGTTGCTGATATTTATCTCGTTTGTTACGTTCATGGTTTGATTTAGGATATCATCCGTGTTTGTTTTTACATCTTCGATATTGCTTTGAAATTCACCCAAAGTCGTTGAGACCTCTTGCGAAAGACTGATAAATTTCTCCGCTATCTCAGTCATGGAGTTAGCATTTTGTTTAAGTCCGTTTATGTTTACTTCAACCTCTTGAGTCGCCTTTTGCGTTCTTTCGGCAAGCTTTCTAACTTCATCGGCAACCACGGCAAAACCTCGTCCGTGTTCGCCGGCACGAGCAGCCTCGATAGCAGCGTTTAAAGCAAGTAAATTTGTCTGATCGGATATGTCTTTGATTAAATTTATTATCTCAACGATAGAGTCCACACTTGAGTTTAGACTAGAAACATTAGTGTGCAAAACATCGCTTGAGCCTTGCACATCTTGCATTGATTTTACAACCGCTACAACTCTCTCTTGAAGCCCCTTGGTCTTGCCGAAGGTTTCGTTATTTAGGCTATTTACACTACCTAGCATCAATAGATTTTCCTCCATAGTGCCTTGCAGGAAATTTATACCGTCCGCATAGCTATTTATTAAAAGATCGATAATGTTTTGCTTTAACTTCTCTTTATCGCTTTGTTTATTATCTGCGCTTTTAAGGCTTGAAATTTGGGACTTTAGGGCATCTATTTCATGCTTTAAAGCACTGTTTTCTTCGTTTAAAAGACGCAATTTTTCATTTGTTTCATCCAGTCTTTTGCCACTGCCAAACATGCAAACCTCCTAGAGATTGATATATTTTTATGTATTTTACAATATTTTGTATAAAAGGTAGTATACGGGAGTAAATTTATAAGGATTAATCGGGTCTTTTGCAACCCGACGGGTTTATTTTACGAAATTAGCCTCAAGCCACTTTTGAGCAGCTTCATAGCTTTCAAATTTACCGCTTTTAGCAACTTGTGCAGCGCCTTCATAAAAGCGGATGCGGATGCCGTCTTGGACATTATCTATCTTTACTCTTGTTATGCGATCGGTGTTTAGATACACACGGTCATTTAGCTTAATAAACATACTTTCTCCTTTATATAAATTTCAAACTTATATTACATGATTTTATATATTTAAATGCTTATAAAGCTTGATTTTACGGTATTTGGCTTAAATTTGTTACGAATGTAAATTCTGCATTTTAGGCATATAAATCCTGCCGTTTTAGCATAATTTTTAAAGAGTAAATTTAACCAAAATACAAATCATGACACTACAATAAGCACGCTGTTTGAAAGTTTACTTTACCCCAAAGCCAAAAACGTAAAATTTAACAGTAAAAAGCATTAAGAACTGATGAGATGAACGTATTTCAAAAGCCAACGGCTTAAATTTGGTATCACTTTACCGAAGAATTGGTATTAAAAAGCATTTTACAAGCATCAAGATAAATTTAACTTTTGCGCAAAACTTAAAAATTTTGCCACAAGAAGTCACATTTAGAGTCTAAAAATTTTGAGTTTTCAAACCAGATTTATTGGCTTGGCTTAAAAATTTTAATTATTTTTTGCTAACTCTATCTTTTTGATCATTTAAAAACAGCTCTTTAAAGCGGTTATTTGCATAGTCTTCTATGTCTCTTTGAAGCTGCTTGTATGCATTTATAAGCTCATAAGCACGTGGATTTAACGTAGTTCCGGCACTTCCGCCGCCGCCTTGTTTTGTGTTTACAAGATCTTCGTCTAAATTTTTAGCCAAAATTTGCAAGTGAGTCCAGCATTTTTTATAGTTCATGCCTAAAATTTCAGCCGCTTTTACTATGCTGCCCGATTCCGCTATAACTTCAAGAACTTCAGTTTTTCCCTTGCCAAAGAGCAACTCGCCTTCGCTGTTTTCTATCCAAGTCTTTGTTTTTACGATCATCTTCTTTCCTTTTTTTTCTTTAAAGCAGCCAAGCTGACAGTATTTTACATCGATATTGTAATCACGCAAAGTTGAACGGATCTTTTTCATGCCAACGCCCTTTGCCGCGTCTCTAGCATCTTTGCAAGTTATACGACACTTCTCGTCAAGCATGGGCTGAAGGTTTTTGTATGCCATTACACTACCAAATTCCAAAGGCAACTTGCCAAACTGACCAAGCTCACAAGCGTCTATTTTTACACCCATTTGCGTTGCCGTATCTCCAACAAGAGCAACGTCTACTTGGAGCTTATCGGCTATTTTAAATGCAACTCCGCAGTCAAGCCTACCGTTTTTATTTTTAAATTTTTCTATATATTCTTGCACTTTATCAAGCATAGACACGCTCCGCTCCGCTATAAACGTTTAAATTTTCTCCTCTTACAAAACCGCAAAGAGTTAAGTTAAATCTTCTTGCGATAAGCACACCTAGACTGGTTGGAGCCGTTCTTGAAACAAGCACCGCGATAGAATTTGTAACAGCCTTTACTACCATTTCAGAGCTTAACCTTCCGCTTACCATCAAAATTCCATCTCTTAAATTTGCACCATCCATCACGGCCTTACCTATGGCTTTGTCTATAGTATTATGCTGGGCTATATCTTCGCCGATATAAAATTTATCCCCTATCATGAGTTTTGCGGTATGAACGCAACCTGTCTTTTCATAAAGGTCACACTGGGTGTAAAATTCACCCATTTGCTTTGAAATTTCAGAGCGTTTAAATTTTATATCATTTTGTATAACTTTGGCTTTCATGTTTGCAGGATTTACACTAGCAGTTACACTTCTACCACAACCGCTTATGATCACATTTTCCGTAGTTAAAATGTTTAAACTTCCCTCATCTATACGCGCGGTTATGTTTAATGCTAACTCAGCTTCGTTAAAATCTATATGTTCTATATCAGAGTAAGATTTAATTATATTTTCACTTAAAAGATAACCTATCCCAAGAGCTTCTACGTCTGTAGGTGTTGCCATCATAGAGCCTGCTTTGGCACCGTTAACATTTATATCAAGTTTGATCTCTCTTACAAGTATGTCATCGCATTCGAAACTATCGTTTGACTTAAATTTTGTTATCTTTGTAGTAAAAATAGGTTGCATATTTACCTTTTGAAGAAAAAAGGGCTTTAGAGTAAAGCCCTTTTAAGTGTTTTATTTTAGTTTATCGTAAACTTTCTCGTAGTCAGATACGGGAATTTTATTTTTAGAGACAAGCTCTTGATACCAGTAATGGTGAAGTACATATACCTCTTCTTCCTCTTTGTATCCATTTACCATAGACCAAATAGCTCCATGGATAGCAATAGCTGCCATATAGATGTGAACTAGGAAGAATACCGCACAAACGATACCCAAGATATTATGTATGATTACACTCCAGCGAAGAACTTCGATCTGTGAAATTCCAAGCCAGTCAGCTACCGGAACCGCTTTAAAGTCAAGAAAATACATCGCAGCACCTGTTGCTATCATAACTAAACCGCCAGGTATAGCAACCCAGTACCATGCCTTTTGACCGGCATTAAATTTACCTGCCGGAACAGGACGTTTTTTCTTAGACAAATATCCGCCTACTATGAACATCCAGCGGATATCATAAACCGCAGGAAGCATTCTAATAGTCCAGTAAAATATCATAGGAAATACTGAGATCGTAAAGAAAACAGTAGCGATAACGTGTAAATCTTGCATGAAATTTACAAATGCACCGCCGCCAAATGAGCTACCCCACATCATAATTATACCGGTAGGAACCAATATAACCCATGAAAGAGCAGCAATACCGTGAGAAATTCTCTCAACTATGTCAAACGCATAAACTTTTTTACCGTCGTGGCTAAAGTGTTTTGGACCGATGATTAAAAAGTGCAGGATAAATGCACCAATAACCGCCAAAATAATCGCTACAACGCCGTAAGCAAAGTAGTTATTTCCTTGGATGAATGTAAAAATTTCACCCATTCCGCCTTCGTAACCTTTTATGTTTTCAACTCTACCCGCAGCCCAAACATTACTGTCATACTGATTTGTTCCATCAGGTAAATGCAAAGCAAAAGCACTCATTACACAGGCAATAAAAGCTAATATTACTCTCATACTCTGTCCTTTGTATAATACGCGATTTTCCATGTCGGAGATTCTTTGATGTTTTTAACACCATATCCTCTTGCGCTGACCCGATCAAGATAAATCTGCTCTATTATATCAGATTCTCCCACAAGTAAAGCTTTTGTCGAACACATAGCCGCGCAAACAGGCACTTTTCCTTCTGCTATACGATTTTGACCATACTCTTCAAATTCATGCTCTGAATTTGTTTGGATATTAACACCGCCGGCACACATAGTACATTTATCCATGCTACCTTTTGCACCAAAAACACCCTCTCTAGGGAATTGTGGAGCACCGAAAGGACAAGCATATAAGCAGTAACCGCAACCTATACAAACCTCTTTATCGTGAAGAACGATACCATCAGGACGTATAACAAAGCAGTCAACCGGACAAACAAGCGAACAAGGCGCATCTTCGCAGTGCATACAAGCTATAGACGTAGATACCTCTTTGCCTATAACTCCTTCGTTTAGCGTAATAACACGGCGTCTTCTAACGCCGATAGGAAGCTCGTGAGCCTCATCACATGCGACCGCACAACCGTTGCAGTCAATACAACGGTCGTTGTCACAGTAAAATTTTAGTCTATTATTTTGATTAAATTCGCTCATCATAGTCTCCTTACGCCTTCTCTATCCTACACAAACCACCTTTTGTTTCAGGGATTTGAGTAACAATATCATATCCGTAATTCGCAACAGTGTTTGCACTCTCGCCTACGGCAAAAGGTTTAGTTCCATCAGGGAAATTTCCCGTCATATCAACGCCCTGCATAACACCCGTAAAGTGGAATGGCAAGAACACCATACCAGGAAGAACAGACGGAACAACACGTGCCTTGACTTTTATCTTCGTGCCTTCAGGTGAATGTATCCATATCATATCGCCGTCTTTAAGATTATAATCTTTAGCCATATCAGGATGGATGTCGGCAAACATTTCAGGTGTTAGTCTTGCTAGGTATTTACTAGCTCTAGTTTCCATACCTGCACCACTCATATTTACTAAGCGAGCAGTTATTAAGTTTACAGGAAATTCTTTTGAGAAATCCTTGCTTAGCTGCAAGCTCTTGTATTGAGTATGAACACGATAGTGGTTTGGCTTATCTTCAAAGTTTGGATACTTTTGCGCTAGGTCATGACGTGGTGAGTGCAATGGCTCTCTGTGTTTTGGAATTTGATCGACAAATGTCCAAACAATAGTTCTAGCTCTTGCATTTCCATATGGAGCAATGCCCTTTTCCATACATTTTTTAGCGATTATACCACTTCCGTCAGTCGCCCATGTAGCGCCCATTGCTTCACGCTCTTCATCGGTTAGAGTTATGCCAAGCACTGCTTCGATATTTGCTTTTGTTATTTGAGGATAACCGCCGTTTACAACACCCCCAACAGGAGCAGAGCCCTCAGCTGCCAACTGGCTAACACCGTTGTGCTCTAGTCCAAAGCGATTTCTAAAGCCCATACCGCCTTTCATAACAGGAACATCTACGTTATATAGTATCGGGCTGCCTGGGTGATCTTCTGTCCAGCAAGGCCATGGAAGTCCGTAGTACTCTCCCTCAACAGGAGTTCCTGGTTTACCAAGAAGTGTTTTCTCGTCAAATTTATCCCAGTTTTCTTGGTGATTTTTTAGTCTTTCAGGCGTCCAACCGGTAAGGCCGATAGATTTTACTATTTTTGCTATTTCGCGAGTTGCTGCTTCAGGCCATTCAATGTTACCGTTTGCATCACGGATAGTGCGAGTTAGTTCATCATAGAATCCCAAACGCTTAGCTAGCTCAAATAAAATTTCATGATCCGGTTTGCTTTCATACATTGCGTTAGAAATTTTGCTTCTCCATTGACCGCTTCTGTTTGTAGCTACAACTGTTCCGCTGTTTTCAAACTGTGATGTAGCAGGAAGTAAAAATACATTATCTTTTTTGTTTGTTATAATTCCCGCTTCATTTACAAATGGATCGGCTAAAACCAAAAGCTCCAACGCGTCAAGACCCTCTTGAACCTTAACTTGTTGAGCAGTTGAAGTTATACCGTTGCCTATAACAACAAGAGCCTTTAGTGCATCTCCCGCATTTTCTATCGCATCATTTCCATCTTTGCCGTTTAATGCGCCTGCCCACCATCTAGCTAGTGTAAAGCCGGGTTTAAACATCCATTCAGGTTTGATGTAATTTTTTTGTAACCATTCGTATTCTACGCCCCACATTTTGGCAAAATACTTCCAAGTTTCTTCATTTTTAGCATAATAACCAGGTAAGCTATCAGGAGCATTTGCCATATCGCTAGCACCTTGAACGTTATCGTGACCGCGAAGGATGTTACAGCCGCCGCCCTCTTTACCCATGTTGCCTATAACTAATTGCAAAATAGAAGCTATACGAGTATTTGAACTACCGATAGTGTGTTGTGTTAGACCCATTGCCCATACTACACATCCGGGTTTGTTTTTAGCAAAAGCTTCTGTTACTTCAAGTAGTTTTTCAGGCTTGCAGCCGGTTACATCCTCAACTACTTCAGGTGTCCAGTGCTCAGCCTCTTTACGAATTTCATCCATTCCATAAACACGATCTTCGATAAATTTCTTATCTTCCCAGCCGTTTTTAAAGATCAAATGCATCATACCATACATAAACGGTATGTCTGTTCCAGGACGAATTTGAGCAAAAATATCAGCTTTTGCCGCAGTTCTTGTGTATCTTGGTTCAACTACGATTAGTTTCGCACCGTTGTTTTCTTTAGCCTTTAAAAAGTGTCTAAAACCAACAGGGTGATTTACCGCTGGGTTTGCACCTATTATAAATATAGATTTTGAGTTTTGGATATCTCCAAGGTGGTTTGTCATTGCGCCATAACCCCACGTATTCGCCACACCGGCGACTGTTGCGCTATGTCAAATTCTTGCTTGGTGATCTAAGTTATTTGTCCCAAACATTGCAGCAAATTTACTGATGTAGTAACTTTGCTCGTTGCTATCTTTTGCAGATCCTAAGAACATTACTTGTTCAGGGTTTTTCTCTCTATATTTTTTTAGTTGTTCAGCTATTCTATCAAACGCTTCGGTATAGCTTATGCGTTTCCATTTGCCGTTTTCTTTTACCATAGGGTATTTTACACGACAATGTGAACGTACCATATCGATAACGTCGCTTCCCTTACAGCAGTGTCCGCCTGCGCTTATCGGGTGATCTTGTGCTACCTCTTGGCGTACCCAAACTCCGTCTACGACTTCGCCCATTACACCACAGCCTACAGAGCAAATACTGCAAATCGATTTAACCATTTTTGAACCCGGATATGGGTTGCCTATCTCATGAGCCGTAGCTTTTCTAACGGCATCACTAGCAAATGCGCTACCTGCACCGGCAATAGCACCCAAGGATGCCATTTTAAGAAAAGAGCGTCTGCCCACTAAAGGCGATGCATTTTCTATCATTTCCTCTTCCTTTCATTATTATTGTTTTTATCTATTTTGCTTGTTTATAGTAAAATTCCCAAGTTTTACTTCTTTTATATAAAACTTGCTTTGTTTGCTCGTCCTCTTTGACTTCGAGCGCCTTAGATCCAACAGCTACGGCACCCACCGCAGTTGTTCCTAACATAAGTTTTTTTATAAACTCACGTCTACTCTTTTTTTCCATAAAGTTTCCTTTCTGTGTTATAGCCACTCTTTTTTATTATCGTTCTTATTTCGTTTATACATCACTACTAAGCTCTCGCTCAAGGCGTTTAGCTCGTCTGTTTTGTTCTCTTCTTAAAGCCTCTGAGCGTGATACTCCGTCTTGAACCTTTATCTTTCTATCTACGATAGGTTTTGGTGTTTCGTAAAAAATTCTTTCAAATTCTATAAAATTTTGTAGAATGATACAGGCTAGCGCATAAGCGTCTGAATTTTCATGCTCATAAACAGCATCTATGAAGTCATCTATGTTTGGATTTATAATAGTTTTAAAAAGCTGTGAGGCAAATTCTCCACTCTCTTCGTCATCTGAAATTTGAGAACTTAAAAACTCTTGCATAAGCGCAAAACAAAATCCAACATTGTCTTCATTCTCTTTAAAATCTACTTCATTTCTTCTGATCTTGGTTTTAGCAAGTATTTTTCTAACTCTAGCACACGCACTTCCGGTCTCATAACCCTCTTCATAAAAAGAAAAACTGTTGTGTATAGCATGTGGTGGAGCATGAAATATATCGTCGTATTCTTGCACGATATTTTCAAGGTTTTGTGTATTAAATTTTAATAAAAGGTTGTCTATTGCTTTGGCGCATTCATCATTAAGAGGGGACTGTTTTATGATATTTAAAAGGTCTAAAACCTTATCATAGCGATTTTGTTTATCTGTAAAAACAAAAAGTTGCGAAAATAGCAGATAATAAATTCGCCTAGCGTTTAAGACACTTTTTGTATCGCTCATTTTATTTCCTTATTTTAAGCTCCCTAAAGAAGCCATTTTGATAACTCAATATTATCCATTTTTGAAAATTTATCACAACTTTGCTTAGTAGCTAGTCTTAAAAAAATATAAGTTTTTAAAATTAAACGTTACTTAAATATGCCTTAATTGCATATTATAATTTTGATGTTTTTGTGCGATTTTCGTGTTAAAACTACATCGAAATCTTTTACAAAACTCACAGAAGATATAACAAAGTTGCCTTTTAAAAGCTATTTGCCCAATCCAAAAAAGTAAAAATTCTAAAAAGCAACTCGTTTTTCATATAAGCATATCCGACTTTTTGGTCAAATTTATAATTTTAGTTTCTATCTCGGTAGCTCTCAAAGCCAAACTTCCTAAGCGTCTTTATCTCGCCGTTTTGTTTAAGCAGGAGCAAATCCGGCAGCATAATACCGTTAAAAGTCGTGTTTTTTACGATTGTGTAGTGAATTTGATCCTCAAATATCACCTTGTCGCCGATCTTTAATTCGTTCTCGAATTTATAGTCTGCATTTCCTGCATCTTGCCCTACGATATCTCCTGCTAAACAAGTGTTGCCCCCAAAGCGGTAGCTAAATTTGCCGTTTTTACTCTCGCCTCTTACGGCAGGGCGATAAGGCATGAGGATGGTATCTGGCATGTGCGCCTCGGCAGAAGTATCTAAAATGGCGATATTTTTCTCATTTTCTACTATATCAAGCACGCTTGAGATCAAAAATCCAGTCTGCCAGCCAACTGCCTCTCCAGGCTCAAGATAAACCTCGACGCCGTATTTCTCACGAAAATTTTTAATAAGCGAGATGAGCAAATCTACATCATAATCGGCCCGTGTAATATGGTGTCCGCCACCAAAATTTATCCATTTCATCTTTGGTATAAACTCTCCAAATTTCTCCTCAAACGCCATTAACACGGTCTCTAAGCTTTGCGCACTCTCCTCACAAAGTGCATGAAAATGCAGCCCCGTGATACCTTCCAGCATTTCAGGCTTGAAATTTGCCCTTGTGATACCAAGACGGCTAAATTTAGCACATGGATTATACATATCAGTTGGCGACGCAGAGCTCTCTGGGTTGAGGCGAAGCCCACAAACTACGCCGTTTGCTAGCGCTTTATCTTTAAATTTCGCCCATTGATTAAAGCTATTAAAAACCACGTGTTTTGAGATAGCCATTATCTCCTCAAAGTCCTCATCTTTAAAGGCTGGAGAGTAGGTGTGGATCTCGCCTTTTACGAACTCATGAGCAAATTTAGCTTCCCAAAGTCCGCTACAAGTCGCTCCGTCAAGATACTCGCTAACGATATCCATAACTCCGCTTAGAGCAAAGCCTTTAAGCGCGACTAAAATTTTAGCCCCACTCTCATCTTTAACGCGCTTTAAAAGCTCTAAATTTTTACGCAAAAGCGCCTCTTCGCAGACGTATGCCGGGGTTTTTATCGAATTTATTACATCATTTATCATTTTATTCCTTTATATTGCAAAAGTCGTTTTTGCGCTCTAGTGCTACTTAAATTTCTTTTTTAACGACTTTAATACAAATTTAATAAGCAAAAGCCCTTTTGAGCGATGTGAAATTTCAAGCTTCACATCATCTTTGAGCTCTCCGAGTGTATGATTAAAACCGTTTGGGATAAAAAGCGCGTCATATCCAAAACCGTTTTCACCTCTTTCTTTATCAATCGCCATTCCGTTCATAAAACCATGTGCGCTAAATTCACCGTATTTTGAAGCCACTGCGATACAGGCCGTATAATGCGCCTTTGAGCTTTTAACGTTTTTATTTTTTAGTCCTTCGATCAGCTTTGCACGGTTGCTGGCATCAGTAGCTCCCTCGCCACTATATCTAGCCGAGTAAATTCCGGGCGCGCCACCTAAAACATCGACACTTATGCCACTGTCATCGCTTAATGCGATAAATTCATCTTGCAAATTTAACTCGCAAAGCTTCTTAAAAACCGCGCGAGCTTTGATGAGTGCATTTTGCTTAAAGTCCTCTCCGTTTTCAACTATCTCAAACGGCGACATGATCTCGCTTAATGCGTAAATTTCATACTCTTTTAGAAATTCTCTTATCTCTTTTACCTTACCTTTGTTTGATGTTGCAAGTACTATTTTCATTTGTTTTGCTCACAAAATTCTTTATCGATCATACATGCTTTTTTATGATACTCGCTTGCTATACTTTCATCTTTTTTTATAACTTCACCCATACCAACCGTATGCAATCTAGCAAGATAAGCGCAAGATAGAGCATCTTGTAGTTCACACGCCTTTTTCAAAGCCTCAAAACCACCTTTAATATCTGAACTTCCCATTAAAAGTCGCCCTAGTTTTGCGCAAGCTAACGCATGATCAAACTCGCAAGCTTTGGTAAATCTCTTAATTGCCGATGGTTTATTTTGCGCATGCAAATAAAGCTGACCATCCGCATAACACGCCTGCGCATGGTTCATAGCGCACGCACTATCTACGTTTTTCTTAGCCTTATCATAGTCCTTAACTTTCATTGCCGCTTCAAAATTTTCAAAATGCTTTTGTGCGGTATCCGGCTTAGCGCAACCCACCAGCAAAATCATCACAAACAAAATCCCCGCAAAGATTTTATACATCCTCGCTCCTTAAAAAATAATACGGATTTTATCAAAAAACACTTTAAATTTTAAGTCTTTTTAGTGTAAAATCTATATTTTTCAAAGGAAATTTTTAATGTTTAAAAGCGTTTTGCCTATATCTTTTATCATTGGTAGTAGATTTTTTGGTATTTTTATCATTCTTCCGGTTATCAGCCTTTATGCGCTTGAGCTTGATGGTTCAAACGAATTTCTAATCGGCGTTCTAATCGGTGTTTACGCGCTCATGCAGGTGATCTTCCAGATACCTTTTGGCTATCTTTCGGATCGTTTCGGACGCAAGGTTACACTACTTTTTGGACTTTTAGTCTTTATCGTCGGTGGATTTATCTGTGCGTGGGCGCAAGATATTTATACCATGATTCTTGGTCGTTTAGTCCAAGGCGTAGGCGCGATAGGTGGCGTGGCGACGGCACTTATAAGCGACAACACAAAAGAAGAGATGCGCGGTAAGGCTATGGCGATAATGGGTGGCTTTATCGGAGTTTCATTTGCGCTTTCAATGCTTATAGCTCCAGCAATGAGCGCTAAATTTGGACTTTCAAGCCTCTTTTATCTTAGTATCATGCTTACTTTTTTAAGCATTATCTTACTCTACACTCTAGTGCCAAAAGAGCAAAAGATAGAGTCCTTTCGTTCAAAAACTCCATTTTTCAAACTAATCTCAAATAAAAATTTATTTCTCATGAACACTACAAATTTTATGCAAAAGATGCTGATGTCTGTCGCATTTTTGATAATTCCTATCGTCTTAGTGCATGATTTTGGCTGGGATAAACAAGAGCTTTGGAAAATCTACTCCATTTCCACGGTATTTGGTTTTATGGCCATGGGCTTGGGCGGAGCGATGGGAGAAAAAAGAGGGCTTGGAAAGCAACTTTTGCTCATAGGAATTTTACTATTTATTGCGGCTTATCTACTTTTTGGCTTTAGCGCAAACGAGATCATGTTTTGTGCAGGGATCGTGATGTTTTTCATCGGCTTTAATCTTCACGAACCAATAATGCAATCAATCGCCTCAAAATTTGCAAAAGCAGGAGAAAAAGGTGCCGCACTTGGAGTGTTTAACTCCTCTGGCTTTATGGGGACATTTATCGGCGGAGTTGGCGCGGGTGCTTTACTCAAATTTTTCGATCTTGACGCTCTTTGCGGAGTCTTTATTCTGCTTTGTATAGTTTGGCTTATACTTTTAACAAGACTTGATAATCCCGCTTTATTTAAAAATTTATACCTAGAGCTTTCTAAGAGTCTAAATTTAAATGAAATTTCACAACTAAAAGGCATAGTTGAGTGCTATAAAACACAAACAAACTATGTGATAAAATACAACTCGCAAATCATAACCCAAGATCAGCTCAAAGAAGCACTAGGAATTTAAGGCATTAGCGATAAAGTGGATAAAATTTATGACGTTTTAATCATCGGTGCAGGCGCTTCAGGGCTCTTTCTAGCAGCAAATTTAAAAGCAAAAAACGTAGCTATCCTTGAGAAAAATCCATCCGCCGGAAATAAAATTTTAACCAGTGGCGGAGGTCGTTGTAATATCACAAATAGGCACATCAGCGAGCAAAACTACCTTACAGATGGTAAATTTATAAAAAAAGCCTTGAATGCGTTTAAGTTTAATGATGTTTTAGACTTTTTTAAAAATATCGAATTTAAAGAGCAAAAAGAGTCGCAGTTTTTTACAAAAAGCTCTTCCAAAAGTGTTTTAAACACGCTTTTACAAAAGATAAATGCTAAAATTTTTTACAACACCGAGGTTATAAACGCTAGTAAAAACGGTGAAATTTTTGAAATTTTATCAACAAAGGGCGAGAAATTTTATGCCGTAAATTTAGTCGTAGCAACCGGGGGTATAAGCTATAAAAGGCTTGGAGTAAGCGATATAGGGCTTAAAATCGCACAAAATTTCGGGCTCAAAACGATAAATTTCTCCCCTGCCCTAGTTGGCTTTAGCGTTCAAAAAAGCGAATTTTGGTTTAAAGAACTAAGCGGAATTAGCCTAAATGCTAAAATGTCTGTAGGTGATAAAAATTTACAAGGCGACATACTTTTTACACACAAAGGTATTAGCGGTCCTTGCGTGCTTAACGCCTCACTTTTTTGGCAAAAGGGGACAATTAGTATAAATTTCTTACCAAATTTCGAGCCTAAGAATTTAACCCAAGGCAAAAAACAACTAACAAGCGTCCTGCCTTTGCCAAAGAGATTTGTGCTTGAATTTCTACGTCAAAACAACATACAAGACGCTGCTTTTAGCGAATATAGCAATGATGAAAAGGCTAAAATTTTAGAGCTTTTTAACTATCGTTTCGCACCTGCCGGGACATTTGGATTTGACAAAGCAGAAGTGTCTAAAGGTGGGGTTACTACTGCACAAATTGATGAAAATTTCCAGAGCAAGGATATTAAAAATTTATACTTTATCGGCGAAGTTTTAGACGTTACCGGCATGCTTGGCGGTTATAATCTCCACTTTGCTTTCACAAGTGCCAAAATCGTCTCAAACGCGCTTAATAAGGTATATTAACGGAATTCAAATGAACAAAAAAACGATTTTATCTCTTGTATTTTTACTTGCGGTATCTATAAATTTCTTTATAAATCAACCAAGCAACACGCCAAACCAAATCCAACAAACACAGATAAATATCGATAAAAACGGTGTTTATACAAGCAAAAAAGAAGTTGCTAGCTATGTCTTTTACTACAAACATCTTCCAAATAACTACATAACTAAAAAAGAAGCTTTAAAGCTTGGTTGGCAGGCAAACAAAGGCAACCTATGGGAAGTGGCCAAAGGTAAAAGTATCGGTGGAGATGTTTTTAGAAATTTTGAAAGAAAACTTCCCGAGGCAAAAGGTCGTATATGGCGCGAGGCGGATATCGACTACAAAGGCGGCAAGCGTGGCGCAAAACGCATAGTATTTTCAAACGACGGGCTGATATTTTATACCGCCGATCATTATGAGAGCTTTGAACAAGTAAAAAATGAAAAGTAAAGCTTCAAAACACACAAGATACGTCATCGACGCTAGTAAGATAACAGACAAACAAAGCTTACTATCTTGTATTCAAGTCGCTTTCTTTCCACATCTTAATGAATGCGCTAAAAATTTAGACGCGTTTTGGGATGAGTTAAACTCTTTGCGAAACGGTAAAATTTTAATAAAAAACGCACAAATTTTACTCAACACCAAAGATGACTTTGCACAAAATATGCTTACCTTTTTAAATGCCTTAAAAGATGAGGGCTGGAAGATAAAATTTAAAGAGGCAAAAGACGCTTGATGTTTGCATTTACCTCTCAATGCTAGTTTAAAACCCAAAGCCGATCTAAACCATCCTTAAAATTTCAACAACCTCGCCTTTAGCGATAAATTCCGTCTCTTTTGGCACTATCAAAAGTGCGGCTTCGTTGGTTAGGTTATTTACTATCGCGGAGCTTCCTAGCTTTTTACCGTCTAAATTTGCATAAATTTTACCATCTCTCACACTTAAATTTACAGCCGTAAATTCTAAAAATGGCGAACGTTTCGTGTAGTCTTCATCAAGTATCGCCGTTAGTTTTGGCTCGCTTACACCAAACCAAGCATTAAGCAAGACGCGCACGTAAAGCACGCACATAACCATCGCCGAGTAAGGAAAACCAGGAAGTGCAAATATGTATTTATCGCCTGAAGTAGCGACTTTTATATGACGTCCCGGTTTTATGCCCGCCCCATCTATAATGATATTAAAATTATCTTTTAGTGCCGCCTTTACAAAGTCATAGTCCCCCATACTAACGCCACCTGTAGTAATTAACACGTCAGCACTCTTAAGAGCGTTTACTATGGCTTCTTGCACGAGTTCTTTTTTATCGCGAACTATCTCGCAAACTATCGGCTCAGCTCCCATTTTTTGCATCATCATGGCCAAGGCGATATGGTTTGAACTTCTAATTTGTGCCGGATTTTCAAGTGCTTCACCAAGGTCTTTTATCTCGCTTCCGGTTGCAAGTATCGCGACTCTAGGACGGATAAAAACGCTTACATGAAATTCTCCAAGCTCGGCAAGAAGAGCGATCTCGGCATAACCTAGCTTAGCGCCTTTTTTGATTAAAATTTCTCCTTTTTTATAGCTTTCGCCTATTTCACGCACGGCAAAACCCTTTGGTACTTGTTTTTTGATTAAAATTTTATTGCCGTTTATTTCGACGTTTTCAACCGGTATAAGCGTGTCTGTCCCTTCGCTCATAAGCGAGCCAGTAAAAGTTTTTATGCATTCATTTTCATTTATAACTAGCCCTTTATCGGTACCTGCGGGCAAATCAGTCGTTAAATTTAGTTCACTTAAATTTTGACTCCATTTAAAGGCGTAGCCGTCCATTGCCGAAAGCTCTCTTGAGGGATAGTTGTCTTTTGCGACTATATCGACGGCTATATAGCGGTCAAGCGCTTGCGTAATGGCTACTTTTTGCACATTACTCCAAGGCTTTATCGTTGATCTTAAAATTTCTAGCGTATCTTCATATTTTGCCCATTGTTTCACACTATTCTCCTATTTTAAAACTTTTAAACATGCATCATTGTAACATTTTTGCATTAAATAATCAGTATTATTTTATTTGTTTTTTATTTTATTGAGTGTAGAATTCGACCTTAGAAATCAGGTTGGTTTTATCTTAATTCAGGAAATTTCATGAATAATTTCAAATGGTATATAGTCGCTGGTGCGGCTTTGGGTGCTTTGGGTTCGCTTTTAGTCTATCTTGGCAATCCAGGAAACATGGGTGTTTGCGCTGCATGCTTCTTAAGAGATACGACAGGAGCTCTTGGTTTTCACAATGTAGCCACATTGCAATATCTAAGACCGGAGATCATTGGTCTAATTTTTGGCGGATTTTTAGCCAGTGTGTTTTGGACTAAAGAATTTACACCGACAACCGGTTCATCGCCTTTTACGAGATTTTTCTTAGGCGTTTTTGCAATGATAGGTTGCCTTGTATTTTTAGGTTGTCCATGGAGAGCATTTTTACGACTTGGTGGCGGAGATATGAGTGCGATAGCCGGATTTTTAGGTATCGCAGTCGGAGTTAGTGCCGGTATCTTCTTTAAAAAACGTGGATATGCTTTAAACAAGGGCGTAAAAATACAAGCCGCGATAGGAATTTTACCTGTTATCATGGCGGTTATTCTTCTTTTAGCTTTGATTTTTGGACTTAAAGTAGGCAACGGTGCGATATTTACTTCCGAAAAAGGTCCTGGTGCTATGCATGCAAGCATACTTGTTTCGCTTGTTGCAAGCGTAATTATCGGCATATTTATGCAAAAAAGTAAATTTTGTAGCGTAGGCGCTTTTAGTAAAGCGTTTAGAGGTGATTTTTCGATGTTTTCCGGCATTATTAGCATTATCATTTTTGCCACAATAGCAAACATTATCTTTGGTCAATACAAATTCGGTTTTGAAGGACAGCCTATCGCGCACAACCAATACATCTGGAACTTTTTGGGCATGATGTTGGCAGGTCTTTGCTTTAGCCTAAGCGAGGGTTGCCCTGGTAAACATTTAGTGCAGATGGGAACCGGAAATTTAAGCTCAGTGATCTTTGTTATCGGCATGATGGCAGGAGCAGCATTTGCTCACAACTTCATACTTGCAAGTTCACCAAAAGGTATAACGGACGCTGCGCCTTATGCGCTTTTGATCGGTTTTGCTTTTGCTGTTTATGTTGGAGTATTTAATAAAAAAGTAACAGCCTAATGGTTAAAGACGGGGTGAAATTTATCACTCCGTTTATCTTATCACGCCAAAAGTCCAGCACCGTTTATCGCCTGAGAGCGATCTTTGGCATAAATTCTCTCGCCATCTATCACATCGTATTTCCAAATCGGTGCATTTGCCTTAAAATCCTCGACAAATTCATTTATAAGTCTTAATGCAACCTTCCTTTGTGGGCTTACGACACCTGCTATATACGAGCTAGTATGCACTGCCACATCACCTTTTGAGTGAGCAAAAAGCACAAACGCTCCCTGTTCTGCCGCCCTTTGCTCCCAAGCGTTAAACCATTTTTTCAGTATGGGCTCATACACATCAAAGCTTAGCGCGCTTATGCCACCCTCTTCACGCACGATACCAGTAAAGGTAATGAGCGCTCCGCAGTTTTTATCTTTAACATCGTTATACCAACGATTTGTTATCTTGCAAACATCAAGACTTCCGTCGTAAAGTTCCATCTCAACCTCCGCAAATCGGTGGCAATATAGAAATTTTATCGCCATCTTTTAGAGGTGTATCAAGACTTGTTACAACATCGTCATTAACCGCTACTGCACAAATTTTAAGCCACTCATTTAGCTCAAGCTCGTTGTATTCGCTAAGTTTTTCTTTTACTTCACCCAAATTTGACGCTTGCATTTTGATATTTTGAAATTTAATAGGTCCTAAAAATTCAATCTCTACCATACAAATCCTTAACAATTTTGTCTTCGTTCGTATGATAAAATAAAGGCGATTAAGCAAAGCTTAACAGCACTTAAACAAGAGATAAATTACAAATTCATATCGTTAAAAACTCCGACATGACGCCTGATAAATATGTAAAGCCATAAATTTATATTAACTTTGATAAAATTAAGCTTTGAAAATTTAAGGAGCCAAAATGAAACATATTTTAATCATCGGGGCTGGCGGAGTAAGCCAAGTAGCGACCGTAAAATGCGCTATGAATAGTGATGTTTTTAGCAAGATAACCCTTGCAAGCCGTACAAAAAGCAAGTGCGATAATATAGCTAAATTTATAAAAGAGCGTTTGGGTGTCACTATAGATACAGCAAGCATAGACGCTGACGATACGGACGCTGTAGTAGAGCTTATTAAAAAAACGGGTGCAGACCTACTGCTAAATGTGGCACTTCCATATCAAGACCTAACGCTTATGGAAGCGTGCATGAAAGCTGGTATCCCATACATCGATACCGCAAACTACGAACACCCAGACACTGCTAAATTTGAGTATAAACTGCAATGGGCGAAGGATGAAAATTTCAAAAAGGCAAATACAATGGCACTTCTAGGCTCAGGATTTGACCCAGGCGTGACAAACGTATTTTGCGCCTACGCACAGCAAAATTTATTTGACGAGATTCACGAGATAGATATCCTAGACTGCAACGCAGGCGATCACGGACATGCATTCGCAACAAACTTCAACCCTGAAATCAACCTACGCGAAGTAAGCTCAAAGGGCAGATACTGGGAAAACGGCAAGTGGATAGAAACTGAGCCTATGGAGATAGGATTTAAGTGGGACTACCCAAAAGTAGGCGTGAAAGACAGCTACTTACTATACCACGAGGAGCTTGAAAGTCTAGTGCAAAACATCAAAGGACTTAAGCGCATCCGCTTCTTTATGACATTTGGACAAAGCTATCTAACGCATATGAAGTGCCTAGAAAACGTGGGTATGCTACGCATAGACGAAGTCGAGCATAACGGCGTAAAGATCGTGCCTATACAGTTTCTAAAGACTCTGCTTCCTGACCCTGCAAGCCTAGGTCCACGCACAAAGGGTAAAACAAATATCGGCTGCGTGATACGCGGACTAAAAGATGGCAAGGAAAGACAGGTCTATATATATAATGTATGCGACCACGAAGAGTGCTTTAAAGAGACAGGTGCACAGGCGGTGAGCTACACGACAGGTGTGCCAGCGATGATAGGCTCACTGATGGTAGCTAAAGGAATTTGGAGTGGCAAAGGTGTGTTTAATATGGAGCAGTTTGACGCGAAACCATTTATGGATGAGCTAAACAAACAAGGTCTGCCATGGGAGATCATCGAGATGAACCCAGGCGAGAGATACGAGGTAAAGTAAATTTAAGGCGGATTTCCGCCTTTTTTGTTTTAAATTTTTTGCATTAAATACTCAAGTAAGCCTTCGCACGAACGGCTTATATCTTCATAGCATTTTTTAAAATCACGCGTGTAATACGGATCATCGATGATCAAATTCTTATGATCGGAAGTGTTTCTGCTTAAATTTTCTGGTGCAAATTCAAGCAGAAATTTTACCTTTTGACTAACATCGTCATGAGTACCAAAAACTCTTTTTAAAGAGTGCATATTTTCATCATCCATACAAAGGATCAGATCGTGGTTTGCAAAGTCGCAATGCTTTATCTGTGTTGCCTTATGATCTATAAGGGGAATAGAGTTTTCACGTAAAATTCTAACAGTTTCATAGTATGGAGGCGAGCCGATCTCATCGGTATGCGTAGCTTTTGAGTCCACATAGATTTTATCATCAAGCCCATTTTGGCTGATTAAATTTTGCATAAATATCTGCGCCATTGGCGAACGGCAAATATTTCCATGGCAAACAAATAAAATTTTTATCATTTTTACTTCTTACTCGGTTTAAATTTAGTCCGTTTTAGGCTTGTTTTGAGTTGAAATTTTCAAGCTTCTCTTTGATAATGCTTCTTATCTCATAGATCGATTTTTCATATATATTTGGCAAACTCGCATCACTCTCACCCGCATGATACATAAGTCCACGGATAAGCTCAAGGTCAAATTTGGCTCGACCAAAACTTACGACTAAAATTTCAACCCCACTCTTCTTTTCTACGATCTTCGTGTAAACACCTTTTATATCGGCAAAGTAAAATTTAGCCTGCCTGCCTGCCTTTTTTATAACAAACCCGTCATCTTCTATCAAGATAAAACTCTCTTGAAATATCTTTTTCAAGCAAAACACAGCGCAAATCGCACTCACAACCATAGTAAATATCGCTGAAGCCCTGTAGTCGTAGTAATAATAAAGCACTCCGCCGATACAAAAAAGTATAAGAGAAGATAAAAGGTTGAGCTTAGCACCCTTTTTGTTTTCTAAAATTTTCATAAATGTTCCTTTTGGTGATTTAAAGGGGTGATTATATCAAAAAATATATGACGTTTAAATTTGATGTTTTATAAGCTAGGAGAAATTTGATCCCAAGGGTGGACCGCTCCACTCTTGGGACTACATTTTAGGCTTTGTTGCGTGGGATTTTAAGAAATGCTACCAAACAAGCAAACGAAACAACCACACCAATAGCAGTTGATACATTTATCTCAAGCCCAAAACCTATCTTTGCATTTGCAAGATAAGTGGCAACTACAGCAGTCATAAACACAGCAGGTATCGTAGTGATCCAGTGAAATTTATTGGTTTTATAAAGATAAGCCGAAGCTGCCCATAGCATTATGGCAGCGGTTGTTTGATTTGCCCAACCAAAATATCTCCAAATGATATTAAAATCCTGAGTAGATACAAAGATACCAAGGGCAAATAACGGCACGGCTATCATAAGCCTTTTAATTATCTCTTTTTGAGATAGCTTAAAAAAGTCTGCGATGATAAGACGAGCCGAGCGAAATGCCGTATCTCCAGAAGTTATAGGAAGTATAACGACACCCAAAACAGCTATGATACCGCCTACGCTACCAAGAAGTGCGATAGATATCTCATGAACAACACCGGACGGAGATCCTGCTGCAATAGCAGCACCTAAAAGCTCAGGACTTTCATAAAAGCTAAGTCCTAATGTGCACCAGATAAGACCGATAATACCTTCAAGTATCATCGCCCCATAAAATATCATGCGACCTGACTTCTCGTCTTGTATACATCTTGCCATAAGAGGTGATTGAGTCGCGTGAAAGCCAGAGATCGCGCCACAAGAGATAGTAACAAACAGTAAAGGCCAGATAGGCAGCCCTTTTGGATCGTAGTTAGTAAAAAGGTCAAGACCGACTGAGTAAAATTCCTTACCGCTAACTATAAGACCTATCGTAAGTCCAGCTGACATAAACAGTAGCAATGCCCCAAAAAATGGGTAAAATCTACCTATGATCTTATCAATAGAAACAAGCGTAGCAAGGATGTAGTAAGCAAATATGATAAATACCCACAAACTAACATCAAGTGAAGTAAGACCGGATAAAAGCTTAGCCGGACCAAGAACAAAAACCACTCCGACAAGAAGCAAAAGCACAAGTGCAAAGATATTCATAAAGTGTTTAGCCCATGTGCCAAGCCACTCGCCAACTACCGTAGGCACAGACGCGCCGTTGGCTCTAACGCTTAACATACCGGAAAAATAATCATGCACCGCACCAGCAAATATACAACCAAAAACTATCCAAAGCATAGCAACCGGTCCATAAAGCGCGCCCATGATCGGACCAAATATCGGACCAAGTCCTGCGATATTTAAAAGCTGTATCAAAAACACTTTTGGATTTGACATCTTGACATAATCCACACCGTCAGCCATCTGCATGGCGGGTGTTTTACGATCAGGGTTTATGACAAAGATCTTCTCAACTATCTTACCGTAAGTAAAATAGGCTAGTATAAGTAGCCCAACGCAAAAGAAAAACCAAATCATCGCTCATCCTTTGTTTTTAATTTTTATTAATTCTACTAAAATTTTATTTGGTTTTGGTAACAAAAACACTATTTTGTAAAATTTTCATACTCTTATCGGAAAAATTTGCACATTTCCATCTTGATCACACCTATAAATTTAAAAATACGCTCTTGTAAAATTTTGCAGATATGCTAAAATAGCATAATCTTAAAAATAAGGAGTTAAGATGAAAAAACTGTTATTGTTAAGTCTGCTTTTGGTTTCAAATTTCTACGCTGCAGAGTGTAGTAAAATTTACGGCAACGGCGCTACCGAGCTTAAACTAGCCACAGGAAGCCCTGGCGAACTTGGACTTTTAGAGGCTCTTGCAAACAGCTTTAACGCCAAAAATGATACAAAAATTTGCTGGATAAAAGCTGGTAGCGGTAAAGGGCTAAAGCTACTTGAAGACGGGAAAGTCGATATATCCATGACGCACTCTCCAAAAGAAGAAAAGGAGCTTGTTGCAAAAGGTGCGGCTAAAAATCGAACGTTAATTGGGTCTAATGAATTTTACATCATAGGTCCAAAAGATGATCCCGCACAGATAAAAACCGCCAAAACCGCAGCCCAAGCATATACTAATATCGCAAACAAAAAGGCGCTATTTTATACAAGAGATGACAAAAGTGGCACTCACGTAAAAGAACTTAGCATATGGAAGCTTGCAAATATCACTCCTAGCGGCAAATGGTATAAGCCAAATCGTGATTTCATGCTAGCTACCTTACGCAAAGCCGATGAAACAAGAGGCTATTTTATGAGTGACTCAAGCACATATAAAAGTATCCAAAACGAGCTAAAAAACAGCGAAGTGCTATTTGCAGGAGATAAGGTGCTTGTAAATGTTTATGTCGCCATGAGTGCGAAAAATGCACCAAAAGAGGCTGATAAATTTATAGAATTTCTAAAAAGTGATGAAGCGCAAGAAATTTTTCAAAACTACGGCAAAAAAGAATTTGGTGTGGCGCTTTACGAAGATGCCTCTTACGCACAAAAATACTTCATTCCTTAAAACTAAACAGTGGCAAACTAGCCCCTTTTCATCTTAAAATTTATAAAAAAACGCAACGATCTGCTCTGCTAGACGCTGTTTAAAAAACGGCCAAATATAACTTGGCGAGTAAGTCGAACCGCCATGCGATAGCGTTATCATCGTGCTTTTATCACCATCCTTACTCTTAATCAGCACACTTGCATTTAAAACATATATATAGCTATTTGTGTAGAAGTCATCATCATGATATCCAAGCGGAAAGCCTAAACCAAATGCACCAAAAGGCCTTCGTCCAAAGCCATATCCCATGTAAAATCTAGCCCTATTTTCATCTCTTTTTGTAAATCTATCAAAGCTTTGAACATCGCCGATCACAACATAATCAGCCGTTTTCGCCTCACTACTTACTCTAAAACCGCGTTTTATAAACTCCGTAGCGATATCTGAGTTTACGCTCATATCGCCGCTTGTGCTATTTTTAAAATTTATAAACACACTTTGGTTGTTATCGCTTGTTTGGATAAATAACGCTTCGCTCGTTTTAGAAGAAATTTTAGGAGTGGCGCTTGAGGCGCATCCAAAAAACATAAATGCCACAAATAAAACGGATAAAATTTTAAATTTCATTTTCTTCTCCTTGAAATTTGCCTATTTTAGCACAAAAAATCAAACTGTAAAGCAAAGGATTTGTTTTTATAAAACCGTTTTATATTATATTAAAGAGCAAGGTTATATAATTACTTCTATAATAATTATCACTTTTATAGTGTGCAGGGGTATTTTTATGAATTTAGACGAAGTAGCGACAAGGCAAACATATAAAATAGTATCCATAAATGCCAACGGAAAGTTGATGCAAAAACTTCTTGACATGGGATTTGTTATAGGAGCGCAAATAGAAGTTATAAGAGAAGCTCCACTATCAGACCCGATGGAGATAAAAATACACAGCTATCTTATCTCGCTTAGAAAGAGTGAAGCAATGCTTATCAAGGTTGAACAATGTCTATAAAAGTAGCTCTTGCAGGTCAACCAAACTGTGGCAAATCAACGATATTTAACATGGTAAGCGGCATACGCCAGCATATCGCAAACTATCCAGGTGTTACGGTAGATAAAAAGTCGGGGTATTTTAGCGTAGGTGATATCGACATCGAGATGGTTGATCTTCCAGGCACTTACTCTTTTAGTTCATACTCTCTTGAAGAAAAAGTTGCAAAAGAATTTATTATAAACGAAAGTCCCGACATCATCCTAAACATAGTCGATGCGTCAAATTTAAAGAGAAATTTATATCTTACCTTTCAACTTCTTGAGGTTGGGGTGCCGGTTGTCATAGTCTTAAACATGAGCGATGTGGCAAATCGTCGCGGCATAATCATCGATGCTAAAAAAATGAGTGAATTTTTAGGTTGTCCCGTGATAGAGGCAAGCGCCGCAAAGGGGCAAGGTAAAGATGAGATACTAGAAATTTTAAGAAAGACAAGTGAATTAAAAGAAAATTATCAAGAATTTCGCGCCAACTACGACGAGCTTGAAGAGTATATCTTAGAGCTTGAAAATGAAGTAAATTTAGAAGATAAAACAGCCATTAGCAAAAGATGGCTTTGCATAAAGGCACTTGAAAAAGACCAAGCCATACTTGAAATACTAAAATCCACACACAAAGATATAAATTCAAAAATAACCGCCTTAAGAGAGAAATTTAACTCCAAACTTGGTAAGAATATCGAGACTTTTTTGGCATCATTTAGATATGAAAACGCTGATATTATATTTAACGAATGCGTGAGTGAAACCAAAAAAGGCGAACTAACTACGACAGATAAAGCCGACAAGATCATCTTAAACAAATGGCTAAGTTTTCCTATCTTATTTTTGATAATCTTCATCACATACGAGCTAAGCATCGTCTTTGGCTATCATCTTACAAACTATACCTGGCCTGTGCTTGCGGCTATTAAAAATTTCATAATAGATATATCTCCATCGGCTGATATCGCACGTATCCCTTTAATAACCGATATGGCAGTTTGGCTTGCAAATTCTACGATAGCGCTCTTAAACTATCTGCCGATATTTTTTATACTTTTTGCATTAATCGCCATAATGGAAGACGTCGGTTACATGCCTAGAATGGCGTTTATCTTAGATAAGTTGTTTAGAAAATTCGGTCTTCACGGGCAAAGCACGCTACCATTGGTGCTTGGTGGAGCATTTGTAGGAGGTTGTGCGGTACCTGGAGTAATGAGCACAAAAGGTATATCAGACGATAGAGCCAGGATGGCAACCATCCTTACTGTTCCTTTAATGAACTGTCTTGCTAAAGTGCCGTTTTACACCTTGCTTCTTGGAGCGTTTTTCCCGACACAAATGAGCATAATGCTCTTTTATATATCTACAGTTACCGTTCTAGCAGCACTTTTGATAGCCAAGCTCTTAACCTCAACCGTTTTAAGAACAAGAGAGACAGCGCCATTTGTTATGGAGCTGCCGCCATATCATATGCCGACCTTTAAAGGTGTGATACTAAGATCTTGTGAGCGTGTTTGGATATATATAAAAAAGGTCTGTACTATCGTTGTTGCCGTAGCCGTGATACTTTTTGTCCTTTTACAATTTCCTGGACTTTCTAAAGAAAAGCAAGAACACTACACAAACGAAGAGCAAGTGCTACTTGCGAGCTTTGATAAAGTCGTTAAAAAATCAAGCTACTACTCGTTGGTTGATAGCAGAGAAGAGGTGGCTTCGCTTTTAAATTTCTATGACGGATACCGAGCCAAAAAGATGAGCGGTAGTAAAGGCGTAGACGAGAAATACCAAGAGGATAATCCGGAATTCTATAAATTTCTAGTTCCTAAAAACGATAAAGACGCAAAGCTTATAAACGGAGCTCTTAGAAAGCTATCAACCGGAAGAAATAAAATTTTAAGAGAGCAAAAAAACGACAAGATAGAAAGCTCGTTACTTGGCATGGCTGGTCGTGCACTTGAGCCTATATCACAGTTTGCGGGATTCGACTGGAAGATAAACGTAGCCTTTTTAAGCTCATTTGCAGCACGCGAATCAGCAGTCGCAACGCTTGGAAGTATATATGAGTCAAACAAAGACTCAAGCTCAATAGCAACCGTAAGTGACGATAGCAATACAACCAGCTCAACGATAGCCGATGAAAGCAGCTTAAGACCTGAAGAAATGATGGCTAAAAACAGCGGTTACACACCGCTTCATGCGGCTTCTATCATTATCTTTATGCTTTTAACGCCTCCTTGTATCGCAACCATGATTGTGGTTAAAATGCAAACAAACAGCTGGGCATGGATGTGTTTTGGGATATTCTTCCCGTTTGGCCTAGCTCTAGCCGTAGCCTCGCTCTTTTTTACCGTTTCAAGCATATTTGGCATTAGTGGTTTAGAGGCGATTAGCTGGTATTATTTCACGCTTTTATTTGCAGTTTTAGTGCTTTGGTTTTTACCTGAAAAGAGGAAAAACTGGAGTGGCGGCATAGTAAAAAATAGATAATAAATTTTAAAAAGGAGAGAGAATGAAAAAACTTTTATTTTCATCATTTTTAGTTGCTCTTATGAGCCAAGCAGCCCTTGCACATACGGCTCTTATGAGTTGTTTTGACAACGGAGACGGCACCATCACTTGCGAGGGTGGTTTTAGCGACGGCTCAAGCGCGGCTGGAGTTGAATTTAAAGCTATTCAAGGCGATAAAGTAGTTGCAGAGGGCAAATTTGATAAAGATAGTGCTTTTACTTTTAAAAAACCAGAGGGCGAGTATAAGGCTAGAATGTTTGCCGGCGAGGGTCACGAGGTTGTTATAAATTCAAAAGACATAGCAGAGTAAATTTCAAATCAATTCATCAAAAGGATAAAAATGAAAAAAATTCTTACTTCTTCGGTAGTTGCGGGGTTATTGGCTAGTTCGGCATTTGCGCACTTTCAAATGCTTTACACTCCAGAGTCGGCTCTTGAAAAAGGTACAAATTTAAATTTGAAATTAGTTTTCACTCATCCATTTGCAGATGAACACACCATGGATATGGGTCTTCAAGAAGATAAAAGCAGAGCTAATGTAGTTGACTTTTATGTAGTCCATAAAGAGAAAAAAACCGACCTAAAAGACAAATTAAAAGAGATAAAATTTAAAGGTAGCCACAACGAAGGTATAGGTTATGAGGCGGCTTACCAGGCAAGAGGCATGGGAGACCATGTGTTTGCGCTAACTCCTGCACCGTATTTTGAAGCCAACGAGGGCTCTTACATACAACAAATTACAAAAGCGGTAGTAAACGTTGCAGGACTTCCTACCAACTGGGATGCAGAACTAGGTCTAAAAGCCGAGATCGTGCCTTTAACAAAACCTTACTCTATCTGGGCTGGAAGCACTTTTACAGGTATCGTTAAGTCAGAGGGCAAGCCTGTTCCTTTTGCAGAAATAGAAGTTGAATACCTAAACCACGATATAGACGTTAAGAAAAACATGACAAACAAGACTGCAAACGTAGAAGCTCCTCAAGATAGCTTTGTAACACTTGGTATCAAAGCCGACGCTAACGGGGTGTTTACATTTGGTATCCCGAAAGCCGGTTGGTGGGGATTTGCAGCGCTTGGAGTAGGTCCTGATAACGAGTATAAAGGCAAAGAATTAAGCCAAGATGCTGTTATTTGGGTTCAAGCCAAGGATATGAAGTAAAATTTATCGGGCGAGCTTTCTCGTCCGAATTTAACCAAAAGGACAAAAGATGGCATGGTATGAATCAGTTATCTTAATAACAATCGCCGTAGCCGCAGGGTATTATCTTTACATAAAAGAATTTAAAAAAAGAGACTGTGGATGCGGAAATGGTAAAAACTGCCAAACTAAAACTAAAAAATACGACTAAATTTCACACTTATTTCATTCAAATTTAGGAGCGTTTAGCTTCTAAATTTATATTTATTTGTCTATAAATTTTATAAATAAAAACAAATTCACATTACAAAACGGTTCTTATCAAAAAGAAATAAAAATGATAAATGTTATCTTTAAAATCTATGAAATTTACTATAAATTTTATAGTTAGTAGGTTAAATTTACTGCTGGATGGTTAAAGAAATTTTGACAAGGTTAAACGACTTTTATCGCCTAACCCGTCAAATTTATATATTACAGACCAAAACCTGTGTTTCTTGTTAGAACACGTTTACGATAAACGTTTGAAACTTCGGTTGCGTCACCTACCAAAAGTGCATTTGTCGCACATATGGCAGCGCACATAGGCACTTTACCCTCTGCTATGCGGTTTTGTCCGTATAGTTCAAGCTCTTCATGAGAGAAAGTCTCCTCAGGACCACCAGCACACATTGTGCATTTATCCATCTCGCCCTTGATGCCAAAAGCGCCGTCTCTTGGAAACTGTGGCGCTCCAAAAGGACAAGCATAAAGACAGTAACCACAACCTATACACTTGTTTTTATCATGAAGCACGATACCGTCTTCGCGGATATAAAAGCAGTCCACCGGACAAACTTGCTCACAAGGTGCGTCCGTGCAGTGCTGACAGGCTATGGAAGTAGAGATCTCTTTGCCATGCACTCCGTCAAAGAGTGTAATAACCTTACGGCGGAAAATCCCTACCGGAACTTCGTGAGCCGAAGAACAAGCGACTTGACAACCAAAACAGCTTATACATCTGTTATTATCTACGTAAAATTTCATTCTTGCCATTGCTTGCTCCTTACTTTGCTATCTCATCTAAGAAATTTGTCTTAAAGCCCATTGCATCGGCTTTTTCTATACGACAAAGTCCCGCGTTAAACTCTGAAATTTGAGTAACAGGGTCAAAACCGTAGTTTACGATCGTATTTGAAGATTCGCCTATGACATACGGCTTAGTGCCTTCAGGATAGCGGTCGCTTATATCCACACCTTGCATGATACCGGCAAAGTTATACGGAAGACAAATTCTATCCGGTGTAACAGTCTCGTTGTGGTAGCATTTTACTTTTATCTTAGTGCCTTGCGGGCTGTGTATCCACATCATATCGCCGTCATTTATGCCTTTATCCATCGCAAGCTCAGGATGAACATACGCAAACATTTCAGGCGTTATCGCAGAAAGATATTTGCTCGTTCTTTCTATCATACCTGCGCCGCTTAAATTTACTAAGCGCATAGAGCTGATGATAGTAGGGAAATTTTTACTCCAGTCTTCTTTTTGCTGTTCACCTTTAAATTTAACCTCGACACGGAAATTTCTCTCCTGATCATCGATAGCAGGGTATTTTTGAACTAGATCCCAACGCGGTGAGTGGATAGGCTCGCGGTGTTTTGGAATTTGATCTATAAATTCCCAAACGATCGCTCTTGCTCTTGCATTTCCGTAAGGTGCAACTCCTGCTTCACGACATTTTGCAAGGATTATACCGCTGTAGTCTGTCGTCCAGTCATCACCCATTTTAGCCTTTTCCTCTTCGCTTAGAGTTATGCCAAGAACAGCCTCAATGTTTGCTTTAGTAATCTGCGGATATCCGCCCTCTACCTTAGCTCCTTTTATGGTTACGGTTTCATCAGCAAGCTGACTTACGCCGTTATGCTCGAGCCCAAAGCGATTTCTAAATCCGCTTCCGCCCTCCGTATACGGCACATCAGGACGATAAAGGATAGGAGTTCCAGGGTGTTTTTCATCCCAGCACGGCCATGGAAGTGAGTAATACTCGCCTTTGACATCCCCACCTATACCCTTAAGCGTATCTGGATCGAAATTCTCCCAGTTAGCTTGGTGACGTTTTAAGCGCTCAGGCTGCCAGCCTGTAAGTCCGATAGAGCGACCCATCCTAGCCATTTCACGAGTTGCGTCCTCAGGCCATTCAAATTTATCTTTTACTACTTTTAGTTCCCCGTCAACAACATCCATCATTAGTGACTTCGTATACTCTTCGTAAAAGCCCCATTTTTTAGCAAAAGCGAACATAACTTCATGGTCGGGCTTACTTTCAAATAACGGATCAACCACCTTGCTTCTCCATTGACCGCTTCTGTTTGTTGCTACGACCGTTCCGCTATTTTCAAACTGCGTTGCAACAGGCAGGATATAAACACCGTCTTTTCTATCGCTTAGTATCGCGACTTCGTTTACAAACGGCTCTGCAACAACTAGCAGATCAAGCTTATCAACGGCTTCTTGAATTTTTGTTAGATGGGCCATCGATGTTATACCTGTTCCTTGCACCCAAAGAACTTTAAGCTCACCACTTGAGAAAGTTTTCTCCTCTTTCAAGACGCCTTGCCACCATTTTGATAGTGACCAACCTTTTTCATTTCTCCAATTTCTATCTTCAGGATTTTTTGGGTTATGATAAAAATACTCTGTAAATTTTGTTCCTTTTACAGGTGCTCCGCCTTGTTTTGGCTCTTTAACAGATACCGCAAAGCGTTTTGTAAATTCATCAAAATCAACACCCCAGCCTTTACAGAAATATCTCCATGCTTTATCGCCAAGACCGTAATAAGTAGAAAGCGTATCGGCTAGGTTACCCATATCGGTTGCGCCTTGGACATTATCGTGTCCACGGATTATCTGGCAACCGCCACCAGGTTTTCCCATATTTCCTAATACCAACTGTAAAATAGATAAAATTCTTGTATTTGAACTACCTACAGAGTGTTGTGTGATACCCAAAGACCAAGCTATACAAGCAGGCTTTGTAGTAGCAAAAAGTTTTGTTACCTGTATAAGCTGCTCAGCCGGAACTCCCGTAACATCCTCAACCTCCTCAGGTGTCCACTTTGCCGCTTCTTCGCGGATCTCATCAACACCATAAGATCTGTGTTTTAAAAATTCTTTATCTTCCCATCCGTTTTTAAATATCAGATGAAGCATACCGTAAACAAAAGCTATATCCGTTCCCGGACGAAGACGCACATAATGATCGGCTTTTGCCGCTGTTTTTGTAAATATCGGATCCACGACTATAAGTTGTGCGTTGTTTCTATCTTTTGCTTGTATGAAGTGTTTCATGCCACCTACTGGATTTGCAACCGCAGGATTTGCTCCAAAAACCATTATAGCTTTTGAATTTGCCGCCACGTCTCCAAAGTGGTTTGTCATCGCGCCATAACCCCAAGTATTCGCCGCTCCGGCGACTGATGCGCTATGTCAAATACGTGCAACGTGGTCTATATTGTTTGAACCCCAAAATGCTGCAAATTTTCTAAAATACCAAGCTTGTTCGTTGCTAAATTTAGCCGAACCTAAAAACTCAACGCTATCTGGACCATGCTCTTTACGAATTTCAAGCATCTTGTCGCCGATCTCATTTACGGCAGTCTCCCAGCTTATGCGTTCCCATTTGCCGTTTACCTTTTTCATCGGGTATTTTATGCGTTGTTTGCTTTTTGTAAGATCGATCTGATCTATACCTTTACAGCAGTGGCTTCCTTGTGAAATCGGGTGTGCAACCGCCATATCCTGGCGCAACCAAACACCGTCTTTAACCTCGGCTTCTATACCACAGCCAGCCGAACATATCGAGCATATCGTTCTAACTCGTTTTGAGCCGGGATATTGCTCGCTTAAGCCGTCTGCTTTTTTAAGAGTATCATTCTGTGCTCCAAACGCCATAGTGCTACCGGCACCAAGGGCTGCGAGCTTTAAGAATGAACGTCTTGCGACTCTTACATTACTCATCTCATCTCCTAGTAAGCGACTTTATAGTATTGTTCCCACATTTGGGTTTTGCGGTAAAGAACTTCTTTTTTATTTGATTTTCCTTTTACCACGCCGTTGCCATCTGCATCATTTGGCATTTTTGAACTTGCTATAAGCGAAGTAGCCGTAAGTGCAGTAGCTGCCGTTGTTGCTTTTAAGGTTTTTTTGAGAAATTCTCTTCTGTTTTGTTTCATCTAAACAACCTTTCTAAATGAATTATGTAAATTTTGCATATTTTATGATTTGCCTCAGCGCATACACAAACATAAATATATAAAGCTACATAACAACAAGCCCTTGTTTTAGGGCAACTCCATTATTTTAGATATTTTATTTCAATATGCTAAAATTCCATATATGCAAATTTAGCATAATAAGTAGAAAAGTAAATTGATAATTATTAATTAGATATTATTTTTTATATTATTTTAATGATATTTGATCTACTTTGTATAAAATTTATACCAAAATATCGACTTTTGATAAAATTTATCCTTTAAATTTACTCAGGTTATAAAAGTGAAAGATGTTTGTAAATTTTCTGACAAAGTAATCAAAAAAGTATCAAATCCAATTTGAGACAGTCTTAAACCTTAAAAGGCATTATAAAGAATTTAAAAATGGAGACGAGGCTTAAATTTAAGCCCCTTTTCTCCTAAAAGGCAAGTGCTAAATGGTACTAAATTCTTCCCAATGTATTTTAGACTTAACTGTAGGCATTTTAGTTTTATACGGCTTGCGTCCAAGTGCCGCTTGTGCGGGAGTTTGCACGCTTTGGTCTATCACAGGAGCTTCTACGCCTTGCATGGAGCGCTCTAAAGCCATAAATGTCTCTAAGATCACAGCAAAAAATTTAAAGAATTTAGCCTTTTCATGCTCTAATATCATCTGTGTAAATTCATCTACAAAGCCGTTTATCACGCGCACAAAAAGTTCATCAGCAAAACTCTCTTTGTTGCTACTATCAGCTTCATCGCGTAAAAATGTCATCATAAGGAAAAATACAAATCCAACAAAATCCTCACTATCAGGGCATCTTAAAAGATCGCGTCTATACTCGCTTTTCTTTAAAATTTCTATCACTCTAAGTCTAGCAGCACCCTCATCCCTGCCCTCTTCATAAAAGCTAACGCTTAAAGGCACGTTTACATAACTTAGGTCAAAAAGTACTGAATTTTGCTCGTCCTTAAATTCATCAAAGCTTATCTTTTTTAGCTCATTAAATGCGTCTTCACACTCTTTTGAGAGTGGATTTTTAGCTAGTTCATTTAGCTGCTCTTGCCAAATTTTAAATTTCTTATCGTTTTCATAGAAAAAAAACGGCATAGCAAAAAATTCGTAGTAATACGACCTAGCTTTTAAGATATCTATGTTTTTATTCATAAATTTTTCCTTCGTGGGCTGCTGCGATCTGCGCTTTTATCATCACTTTAGCTTTACAGTCGCTACAGCAATAAAGCGTCTTTATCTTGTCGGGTTGATTAGCAAAACGTGGGGTCATAAGCGCTGCGATCTTCTCAACTGCTTTTTTAGTAGCAAATTCTTTACCGCACTCTACACACTTAAATAGCTCATCCTTTGCAAGCTCACTATACTCAAAGGTTTTTGGCGCAAGCTCGATCTTGCCACGTTTTAGCACGATAGTGTCCTTTTCGGCACAGCTTACCTCGCAATACCCGCAAGCCGTGCAAATGCTTGGGTTAAATTTTATAGAGTTATCAGATTTATCGGCGATAAGCGCATTTACGTTACAAGCGCCTACACAACTTAGACAAAGCGTGCACGTATCGCGGTTTATCTCGACAGCACCATACTCTATCGCATCATCGGCATATACCGTGCCTAAAGTATCCTCGCCTACTAAAGCTTGCAGACGATTAGCAAAAATTTCACGTTTAGCAAGAGCGTATTCGCTTACGCTTTGCTCGCTACCTTGGATAAATTTCGCCTTTTCTAAAGCGCTTTTTAACTCATCTTGGTTTTTAGCTACATAAACGGCTTTTTCTTTAAATTTTAGCTCGTAAATTTGGTTTAGCATGTCAACCGCAGAATTTAACGCCCTACTTCTTACGTTTGAGTAGATTATCAAATTTGCTCCGCTTTCTTGAAGCAGGGTTAAAAGATGTGTATGACTTAAGAATTTATCCGCTTCTACGGCAAACGGAACTACGTTTTGCGGTAGTGATATGTTTAAATTTTCAAGTAACATAGAGCGAGGGATGATTAAGGGAATTTTACCTTTATACATGCGAGCTAGCTCTATAAACGCCATGCGTGGCATAACAGAGTAGTCGATAGCGCCACTAGGGCATATACTCACACACTCTCCGCAGTTTGTGCAGTCGATATGTGAAAACACGAGATGTTTTTTCTCGTCCTCTTTTAGTATCGCTACCGTTGGACAGGCGTCGGCACATTTGGCGCAAATTTCAGATCTTCTCTCATGATACTGACATATACTTGAGTCGTAGTTTATAAAGCTTTTGTAAGGATAGTTTGGTGTGTGTGAAGTAAGAAAGTCTAAAATTTCATCATCGTTTTTACCTGATATCTCCATACAGCCACTTTGCTTAAGCATGTAGTCACGGGCATTTTCTACTAAGAAAAAGTCGCACTCTATATCAAACTCTCCCTCTTCTTTAAGCACGATAGCATTTAGTTCTCCAACCGCACCATATACAAATTTGATCTCAAAATGTGCAAGTTCGATAACCTTAAAGTCATTTTGTCTTAGTTTATTTGCCAGAGCTTCGCGTCCTGCGTTGCTTACGATTATGACGTTTTTACCGACTTTTTTGTCATAGTCGATATCCTTTGCCATATCAAAACAAGTCGCTCTAGCCTCATAAAGCATAAGTGTGTTTTTAGCCTTATCAAGCACACTATCGGTTGAATTTTTTATATAAAAGTCTATCTCGGGTGCGATTATATCGGCGTTTAGCCTTGATGAATTTGCTACTAAAAAGTGAGCATTTTCGTCTTTTGTGATCTCAATCTGCTCATTTAGCATAATACTTTCGTCTGTTTGGTTATAAAAACCGAATTCTTTCATGTTTTCGCCTTAAAATTTGAAAATTATCAAAATACTACTCTTTTTGTCTTTAAATAACAGTTAAGTTCAGAATTTAAAAATTTGATTTGATTTTATGAGGATAATGGCAATATCTGATATGATATAATTATCAAAACAAAAGGACAACCATGCAAACTACAAAAGAGAATATCCTAGAATATTTAAAAGAATTAAAGCCTACACTAGCAAAAGACGGTATAAAAAAAATAGGGCTTTTTGGAAGCTACGCAAAAGATGAAGTAGAAACAAACTCAGATATTGACATAGTTGTGCTTGTAAATAAACAAATGTTAGTTAAAAAGGGCGCATTTAAAACAGCTGGATATTTTAATGCCCTAAAAGATAAAATCTCAAATAAATTTAACAAATCAGTTGATCTATGTAGCATTTTTTCTCAAGAAAATTTGGATAGAAATAAGGATTTTTTCAAAGGAGCCATCTATGTATGACAAAACTATAAGACGCCTAAATAAAATCATATAAACGATAGAGCATATATGTAAACTATGTTATGTGATGAAAAAGTAGCATAATAAACGCTCTTGAGGACGAGTATCTATATCGCCCCGCCATTATGAAGCTTTTTGACTATATGTATGAGATAGCCGACAAGATCAGTAAAACAAACGATTATCAAATATTAAACGAGCTTTTAAAGGATGATATCAAAGGATTACGCGATGTAAGAAATTTCTCTGCTCATGATTATGAAGGCATAGATCTGTTTTTGATAGAGCATACCATAAAAGATGATCTGCCAAGATTTAAGAAAAACATAAAAGAAAGTATAAAAAAGCTAGGATAAAAGAGATATCCCCCGCGGGTGCGAGGGATATGGGAGCGCCTAAAATTATTGAAGTAATTTAAGCACGTTTTGTTGAACGCTGTTTGCTTGGCTCATAGCGTAAGCGCCTGATTGTGCCAAGATGTTGTATTTAGAGAAGTTTGCACTCTCTGCAGCGAAGTCAACGTCTCTGATCTGGCTTTCTGCTGATTTAACGTTTACTTGAGTTACTGTGATGTTATTTACAGTAGATACAAGTTGGTTTTGAACAGAACCAAGGTCAGAGCGGATAAGGTCAAGTGTTTTTTGAGCACTTTCAGCGATATCCATAACAGCCATAGCACCGCGTAAAGTCATAACGCCTGCTGCTTGGTTAGATGTTAGAGCGTTGCCAGACATTCTGTGAAAGCCCATAGCGGCAGCTATAGTTTTATCTATCTGACCGCGAACATCACGTAGAGCGACAGAGGCTTGAGCACCACCATTACTATTTGGCTTGCCTGCACTATAAGCAACAGATAGACCTAGCATTGTGCCAGCACCTGCAGCGCTTTTTAGGTTAATATCTCTACCGTCAAGTTTAACAAGGTTTAGTCTTCCAACAAACATAGTTGATAAGGCAGAGCCAGCTTTTGCTGCATCTTCGCCTTTACCACCATAACCAAATACAGTAGATATATTATTTGCAGCAGTTGTCTCATCTTTTGCATATTCAACTTTCATAGCACGACCGTCACGGCTTGTTAAAACAAGTTTGCCTTTATCTAGTGAGGCCTCTACGCCTGTTTGGTCTTTTACGGCATTGATAGCATTTATCAAAGTGCCGTTAGCATCGTTTGCTTGAACAGTCAAGTCGCCTATAATGATACCATTTATCTTAAGGTCTTTTAAAGATCCGGCAGCTACAGCAGTCTTGCCATTCCATGTAGTATCATAAGTAGCGCGAACGCCTGTTTGGTCTGATACTTTGTTGATGTTTTCAGCTAGAGCGCCAAGACCTTTACCTATGCCAGTAGAGATAATGGCAGACTGAACTTTTACGTTATTTACACCATCAACATTTACGAAAGTTATACTTACAGCACCTGCTCCTGTAGCAGAAAGAAGTTTAGAGCTCTCAAAGCGAGTTAGGCCTATCTTGTCAGATGTAGTAGCACCGATACTTGCTTTAACGGTTTGGTTAGAGTAAGCGCCTATTTGGAATTCTTTGTTAGAGAATGTTCCGTTTAGAAGCTGTTGACCGTTGAAAGAAGTTGTGTTGCCGATGTTATCTAGCTCTTCCATAAGGCGAACGATATCAGCTTGTAGTGCTTGACGAGACTGAGTAGTTTGACCGTCTTGAGCTGACTGAGTAGCTTTAACTTTGATAGTGTCAAGAATTTTTAGCTGCTCGTCCATAGCTTTATCAGCTACTTGGATGATACCGATAGCGTCGTTACCGTTTGCGATAGCTTGACCAAGGGCGCTAGCTTGGCTTCTAAGGCTGTCTGCGATAGCAAGACCTGAAGCGTCGTCAGCTGCTGTTTGGATCCTAAGACCGGAACTTAGCTTGCCTAAAGAGCCTGAAAGGTCTCTGTTGTTGCTAACTGCATTTGCGTGCGAATTTAACGCGTTGATGTTAGTGTTAATACGAAAACTCATTGTAAATCCTTTTGTTTTATTTAACGACATCATGTCGTATGAAAACTATATCGGAAGAAGTAAAAAAAAGTTTAGGGGTAAAAAGTAAAAAATAAAATTTCATATAAATTTGAGATCTTTTATCTTTACATATTAGTATAGTGTTAAATTTTTCTGCTACAATTACGTCAAAAATTTTCAAAAAAGGCTACAAATGAAAAATCTAATCATTGTAGAGTCACCCGCAAAAGCAAGAACTATAAAGAATTTTTTAGGCAAAGACTACGATGTTATCGCTTCAAAAGGACATATAAGAGATCTTCCTAAAACAAGCTTTGGCATAAAGATAGAAAATGATGAATTTAAACCAGAATACCGTGTAAGCATGGATCACTCAAAGATAGTAAAAGAGATAAAAGAACTAGCCAAAAATGCCGATAAGATATATCTAGCAACGGATGAGGATAGAGAGGGAGAGGCGATCGCCTTTCATATCGCAAACGCTATCGGCAAAGAGGCGACTTCACTACCTCGCATAGTCTTTCACGAGATAACTAAAAGTGCGATAGATACGGCACTGGCAAATCCAAGAACTATAAACATGGACAGTGTAAATGCGCAACAAACCAGACGTCTTTTAGACCGTATAGTCGGATACAAGCTAAGTCCTCTTTTAAATTTAAAGATACAAAAAGGGCTAAGCGCGGGTCGCGTGCAAAGTGCCGCACTTAAAATCATAGTCGATAGAGAAAGAGAGATAAGAGCATTTAAGCCCGTAGAATACTACAGCATAGATACGATGTTTAAAAAAGATCTTGAAGCGGAACTGATCAAATTTGAAGACCAAAAGATCGAAAAACTAACCATAACAAACCCGGATCGCGCAAAATACATAGTGCAAAATTTAGCAAATGAAAAATTTAGCGTAAGAAATATAGAAAGCAAAGACAGAAAAACGCAACCAAGTCCGCCGTTCATGACCTCAACACTTCAACAAAGCGCATCAAACGCACTTGGCTTTAGCCCTAAAAAAACAATGATGATAGCGCAAAATTTATACGAGGGTGTGCAAACTCATGAGGGCTTTATGGGTGCGATAACCTACATGAGAACAGACAGCCTAAACCTTGCAAAAGAGGCTATAGAGGCCGCAAGAGAGAGGATAATAAGCGAATACGGAGAAAAATATCTGCCAAGCAAGCCCGTGCTTTACGCAACAAGCTCAAAGGGAGCACAAGAGGCTCACGAGGCGATAAGACCTACAAATTTAGACTTTACACCGCAAATCGCAGCGAAATTTCTTGAAAAAGACGCGCTTAGGCTTTATACACTTATATACAACCGCTTCTTGGCGTGTCAGATGAGCGCTTGCATAAGCCAAACACAAAACATATACGTCGCAAGCCAAAAAGGGGAATTTAAGATAAGCGGAAGAAAGGTGCTTTTTGATGGATTTTATAAAGCTTACGGCGACATGGATAAGGATAAAATTTTACCAAACGTAAATGTCGGCGATGAGATGAGCTTGCAAAGCATAAAAGAGGAGCAGCACTTTACTGAGCCTCCCGCAAGATACTCTGAAGCTGGACTTATCAAAAAGCTTGAAAGCCTTGGCATAGGAAGACCAAGTACCTATGCGCCGACCATATCACTACTAACATCGCGCGAATACGTAAAGATCGAGAAAAAACAACTCGTACCTTGTGAAGTGGCGTTTAGTATGATAGGTGTTTTAGAGGAGCATTTTAGCAATATCGTAGATAGTGAATTTACTTCTCAACTAGAAGAAAAGCTTGACAAAATAGCCGAAAACGAAGCCGACTGGCAAAGAGTGCTAAGCGAGTTTTATCATCCTTTTATGGATAAAATTTCAAGCGGTAAAACAAATATAAAGAGCCTAAAAGTAACTGTCGCTATCGGAGAAAAATGCCCAGAGTGCGGTGGAGAGCTGGTAAAACGCAAAGGACGATACGGAGAGTTTATCGCGTGCGGAAATTTCCCAAAATGCAAATATTCAAGAAATATAAAAACACAAACAACCAATGAACAAACGACTAATGATCAAAAGCCAAAAAGAGAGCTTAAAAAGCTTGAAGTCCCATGTCCAAAATGCGGCGGCGAAATAGTCGAGAGATTTTCAAGGCGAGGGAAATTTTACGGATGTGGCAACTATCCAAAATGCGACTTTATAAGCAACTATGAGCCAGTAGCTCAAAAATGCGACGAGTGCGGCGGAGATATGGTAAAAAAAGAGCTCAAAAAAGGGACTTTTCACGAATGCACAAAATGCAAAAAAAAGGTGCAAGTATCAGACGCAGAGTGAAAATTCTATTTATAAAATGATAAAAGTCGGTATCATTTCAGACACTCACCAAAAAAGTAAAATCGCCCGTGAGGCGATAGAAATTTTAAAAACGCAAGGTGCTAGCTTGTTGCTTCACGCAGGAGATATCGAACAGATACAAACGCTTGAAGATATGAGGGATAGCAAAGTTAAATACATAGCAGTTTTAGGAAACAACGACTGGCATTTAAAATCCGAGTGCGATAAATTTGAGCTTTTTAACGAGCCGTATAAATTTGAATTTAAAGGCATAAATTTTAAGCTCATGCACCATCCTAGGTTTTTAGAAGCTGATAGCGATGTGATAGTATTTGGTCATACGCATAGCTTTACGATAGGGACTAAAGACGGTTGTCTTTTTATAAATCCCGGTGAAATTTGTGGAAGAAAATTTGAAAATTTTACATTTGCAATGTTGGAATTTAAAGATAATAGTCCAAAGGTATATAAATTTATAAAAGCGCCAAACGAGGCGGAATTTAAAAAGATAGAGGTTACAATTCAAGAGTTTTGACAGATCAAAAAACTCAAGATAAGTTATAAAAAGGGGAATTTGATGAAAACTATAATGCTATGCGCTATCTGCTCGGTAAGCTCGGGCAACTGCTCCGAGGACTGTGCCTACTGCACCCAAAGTGCAAAAATAGACGCAAGTATAGAAAAATACAAGATAAAAACAGTTGAGCAAGTCGTAACGGAAGCTAAAATGGCAGCAGCAAATCACGCGCTTGGCTTTTGTTTAGTAACCAGCGGTGCTAGGCTAAATGATAAAAAAACCGAAGAGATCGCGCGTATTGCAAGAGCCGTTAGCAAGGAAGTGCCACAACTCATGCTTATAGCTTGCAACGGCATGGCAAGCCTAGATCAGCTTAAAGAACTTAAAAATGCCGGCGTTTTTAGCTATAACCACAACCTTGAAACATCGCGTGAATTTTTTCCAAAAATTTGCTCTACACATAGCTGGGACGAGAGATGGCAGACAAATTTATATGCCAAAGAGGCTGGACTTGAGCTATGCACGGGAGGAATTTACGGTATCGGCGAAAGCCAAGAGGATAGAACAAGCTTTAGAAAAAGTTTGTGTGAGCTTAAGCCTTTTTCAAGTCCGATAAATTTCTTCATACAAAACGAGGCACTAAAGATAAAACAACCGCGTCTTAGCGTAGAAGAGGCACTAAAGATAGTTGACGACACGGTAAAGGCACTCCCTGGAGTTCGCATAATGATAGCCGGAGGAAGAGAGGCGGTTTTAGGCGATAGACAATATGAAATTTTTGATCACGGCGTATCGGCTGTAGTCATAGGCGACTATCTAACAACAAAAGGCGAAGTCGCAAGTCGCGATATCGAAAAATTCAAAAAAATGGGCTTTAGCTTCGCTACAAAATGCCATTAAATTTAGGAACTATACTTGCAAACAGACGGAACAAATGAGCTTGGCATACTTGTAACTTTAGCTTTTATTATATTTGCCTCGCCGTATTTTTCAAGAATTTTACGCATACCTATAGCACCTATAGAGATCACGCTTGGCGCCGTGGTTGGGTATTTTGGATTTATCGGGGAGAATGAAATTTTTAAGCTCATCAGCGAGGTCGGCTTTTTCTTTTTGATGTTTTTAGCAGGTATGGAGATCGATCTTAGAATGCTTATAAACGCAGATAGAAAAATTTTAAAACTAGGGATGATCTATATCTCTTTGCTTTATATCTTCTCTGCGATACTGACATTTAGTTTTAACCTAACTCCGCTTTTTATCATCATAATCCCACTCATGGCGGTCGGCATGATATTTACACTCTTTAAAGAGTATGGCAAGGATAGGGAGTGGCTAAATTTAAGCATGCTTATCGCCGCTATCGGGGAGTTAGTAAGTATCGTGCTTTTAACCTTTGCGGCGGCTTATTTGCAGTTTGGTGCAGGTCTTGAGCTTTGGGTAACGATATCATATCTTATAATATTTCTTGTGCTTAGCGTGCTTGGCTTTAAATTTCTTAATGTTTTATTTTGGTGGTATCCAAGCATAAAACTCCTACTTATGCCACACTACGATAAGGACGAGAAGGACATACGTTTAAGTATCGCGGTGTTTTTTGTGATGATAGCGCTTATGGTCTATCTACATCTTGAAGTTGCCTTTGGCGCATTTATAGCGGGTATGTTTATCACGACATTTTTTGACCATAAGAAGGATCTGCCACATAAATTAGCAAGCTTTGGATTTGGGTTTTTAGTGCCTACATTTTTTGTGTATATAGGCTCGACGTTTAAGCTAAACAACCTTTTTATCCCAGAAGTGATAAACAACGCCGCTTTCATCGTTGTTTCGATGATAGGCTGCAGGCTTTTGGCTAGTTTAGTGTTTTTAAATATCTTAAAACTTAAAAACACCGTCCTTTACGCACTTAGTCACTCGATGCCGCTAACACTTTTAATCGCAGTTGCTACCATAGCATACAAAACAGGCAATATAGATAAAAATTTTTACTCCTCTTTCATACTAGCAAGCCTAACACAAGCTATAATATCACTCATAAGTATTAAAATTTTAATCAACATAAAACCTAAATTTAAAAAGGATAGATGATGGCAAATACAGCAACACTGACCGATAACCGCAATGGAAAAAGTTATGAGTTTCCTATCTTACAAGGAACAATGGGTCCGGATGTGATAGATATATCGACCCTTTTTTCTGACACGGGCATGTTTACCTTTGACCGTGGATACACCTCAACGGCGATGTGCAGATCGCAAATAACTTACATAGACGGTCTTAAGGGCGAGTTGATGTATAGAGGCTATGATATAGCGTATCTAGCCGAGCAAAAGACATTTCTTGATGTAGCTTATCTGCTTTTAAACAAAGAGCTTCCTAATCCCGATCAATACGCGGCTTTCAAACTAGAACTTAAAAAACGCTCGTTTATCCACGAGGGTATGTTAAAAATTTTTGACGCATTTCCTGACAAAGCACATCCGATGGCTATACTTCAGGCTTCAGTTTCGGCTCTATCGGCATTTTATTCAGACCACCTAAACATGGATAAACCTGAAGAGTATCACGAAATGGCTATGCGTATTATCGCTAAAATTCCGACTATCGCAGCATTTAGCTATCGCTACTCACGCGGTCTTCCTATCATATATCCAAATTTAGATCGCGGATTTACAGAGAATTTCTTGTATATGATGAGAAGCTACCCTTACGAGCACGTCGATCTAAAACCGATAGAAGTTAAAGCACTTGATACGGTGTTTAGCCTTCATGCTGACCACGAGCAAAATGCGTCTACTACGACAGTGCGAACTGTCGGATCAACCCATGCGCACCCTTATGCTTGTATCGCAGCCGGTATTGGCGCTCTATGGGGCTGGGCTCACGGGGGAGCAAATGAAGGTGTTATACGCCAACTTGAAGAGATAGGATCGGTTGATAAGGTAGATCACTATATCGCAAGAGCTAAAGACAAAAACGATCCATTTAGGCTTATGGGATTTGGGCACAGGGTGTATAAAAACTTCGATCCAAGAGCAAAGGTGCTTAAAAAGATGCGAGACCAGCTAATTGATGAGATCGGTATCAACTCAGAGCTCATCAAGGTCGCAAACCGCATAGAAGAGATAGCTCTAAATGATGATTACTTCGTATCTCGCAACCTATATCCAAATGTTGATTTTCACTCAGGACTGATCCTAAAAGCACTTGGAATTCCAAATGATATGTTTGCAGTTATCTTTGTCATCGGCAGAACTCCTGGTTGGATAAGTCAGTGGATAGAACTAAAAGAGCAAGACACGATAAAAATAGTTCGTCCAAGACAACTTTATGTCGGGGAGACAAACCGAACTCCAAAATGCTAGAAAATTTAATAACCCTAGCCAAAAAAGCGGCACTTGCGGGCGGAGCGGAAATTTTAAAACACTATGACGACTTTAGCGTCAGTATCAAATCCGACAACTCTCCAGTAACAAGTGCCGACTTAGCTTCAAACGAAATAATATGCAAAATTTTAGGTGAAAGCGACTTGCCGATATGCTCCGAAGAAAACGAGCTAAAAGATACCGACTTAAAGAAATTTTGGCTTATAGATCCACTTGACGGAACAAAAGAATTTATCGATAAAAACGGCAACTTTTGCGTATGTATCGCACTTATCGAAAATTTACGACCCTCTATCGGGGTTATTTATATACCAACTAGCGATGAACTTTTTTACGCAAGCAGACTGGGAGCTTTTAAGCAAACAAAAAACGGAGTAGTAAATTTAAACAAAGAGCGTCAAAATGGCGGCGATCTAGTGCTTTTTAACACTCGCAACCAAAACAAAGCTCTAACAACCGTCATCTCAAAGCTAAATTTAAAAAGCAAGGATGTCGGCTCCGCGATAAAATTTTGTCGTCTTGCAGAAGGCAGCGCTGGAGTTTATATGAGATTTAGCCCATGTAGTATTTGGGATATAGCCGCAGGAGACGCACTGATAGAATTTAGCGGTGGGGTGATGTGCCAAGCCTATGACGGCAAAGATATAAAATACAACCTAAACAGCCTATCAAGTCCCCACTTTATCGCCCTTAGCAAAGAAAAAGCCCCTATCCTACAAAAGACACTTAGTATCATAGAAAACGAGAAAAAGTAACAACTCGCCACCTAGTCTGTGATATTATGATAAAATCACATAAAACTTTTGTGGGAGCATTCATGATACCTTACAGCAGACAACAAATCACAAGCGATGACATCACCGCAGTTACCGAAGCGCTAAAAGGCGACTTTCTAACAGGCGGGGCAAGAGTAGATGAGTTTGAGACGGCACTTCAAAACTACACTGGAATTAAGCATGTTATCGTGATGAATTCCGCTACTTCCGCACTTCACGTGGGGTATTTGGCTCTTGGACTAAAGGCGGGCGATGAAGTGATAACTACGCCTATAACATTTGCGGCAACAGCAAATGCGTCACTAATGTGCGGTGCAAACGTGAAATTTTGCGATGTGAAATTTGACGGAAATATCGATGAGAAAAAATTATCAGAGCTAATCAGCCCAAAGACGAAAGTGATAACGCCTGTTGATTTTGGTGGAAACGGCGTAGAGATAGAAGAGATAATTAAAATCGCCAAAAAGCACGGTATAAAGGTGCTTGACGACGCTTCACACGCACTAGGGAGCCAGATAAATGGCGTAAAAATAGGCAATCACGCAGACGCGACCGTCTTTAGCTTCCACGCTATTAAGCCCATAACCACCTTTGAAGGCGGCGCACTAGCCACAAACGATGATGAGATCGCACGTCTTGCTAGGCTTTACCGCTCACACGGTATCAGCAAAAAGCGCCTTTGGGATAGCGATATGAGCCATCTTGGATACAACTATCGCCTAAGCGACGTTGCGTGCGCCTTGGGCACGAGCCAGCTAAAAAGGCTTGACGAGATGATAGAGGTGCGTGAGAAGATCGCTAAATTTTACGATGAGAAATTTGAGAAAAACCCGTATTTTAGCACGATTAAGATCGCCGAAAACAAAAAGAGCGCACGCCACCTTTATCCGATTTTGCTATTTTCAAATTTTTGGTGCGCTAAAGAGGATATTTTTGAGGAGCTTCACAGGCGCGGTATCGGCGTGCAGGTGCATTACAAGCCGACATATCAGTTTAGCTTCTATAAGCAAATTTACGGCGAAATGGCTCTAAAAGTTGCGGAGGACTTTTATAGAGCAGAGCTTAGCTTGCCGTGCCACCAATCGATGAGTATGCAAGATGCCCGATTCGTCGCTACAAATTTGCTCGAAGTTCTAGCCAAATTTGACACTTCAAAAGAGTGTGGAGTTTAAAATGAAAAGCCTTTGTGTCATCCCGGCTCGCGGCGGAAGCAAGCGAATCCCGCATAAAAATATCAAGGTTTTTCTAGGCAAACCGCTCATCGCATACAGCATCGAAGCGGCGATAAATTCGGGCGTTTTTGATGAGATAATAGTAAGCACCGATGATGAAGCTATTGCCAAAGTCGCAAGGGAATTTGGCGCAAAGACGCCATTTATGAGAGAGCCAAAACTTAGCGACGACTACGCAACAACAAGTGCGGTGATAAAAGACGCTTGTATGAAAATGGGTGAAGAATTTAAGTGCATTTGCTGTCTTTACGCTACAGCTCCGCTTTTAACGGGTGAAATTTTAAAGCAAGCGCACACAAAATTTATAGGCGAAAATCCGGAGTTTTTATTCTCGGCTTGTGAGTTTTCCTTTCCTATCCAGCGCGCGATAAAGCTTGATGAAAATGGACGCGTGAGTATGTTTTATCCGCAGCACCTAAAAACTCGCTCGCAAGACTTAGAGCGTGCTTATCACGATGCGGGGCAGTTTTACTTCGGGCGGCGTGAGGCGTGGCTGGAAGATAAGGCGATATTTGCACCGCATTCACAGGCGTTTGTTTTAGAGCGAAATTTAGTCTGCGATATCGATACGATGGATGATTTTGAATTTGCTAAAAAGCTTTATAAAATAAACTATGTTTGAAAAACTCTCACACCTAAAAACACTTATTAGAGCCGATAGTAGCGCTGCTATCGGGCACGGGCACATTAGACGCGATTTGGTGCTGGCAAGCCATTTTAAGAATATTAGCTTCGCATGCGTGCGACTAAATGGCGATATCTTTGATGAGATAAATTGCCCCAAATTTGAGCTTGAAAGTCCTGATATAAAACACCTTATAAATTTAATAAATGAGCAAAAATTTAAGCTTCTTATCATCGACCACTACGGCATAAACGCAAAAGATGAGAAGCAAATAAAAGAGCAAACGGGAGTTAAAATTTTAAGCTTTGACGATGAGTACAAGGAGCATTTTTGCGATATTTTACTAAATGTTAATACTTTTGCCGACCCACAAAGATACGAAGCTCTCGTGCCAAGGGAGTGTGAAATTTGTTGCGGTGAAAATTTTATGCTTGTTCGTGATGAATTCTACAAGGAGCGTGAAATAAAACGTGAGAAAAAATTTGACTTTTTCATCGCATTTGGTGGAAGCGACGTGATGGATCTTAGCTTTAAAACCGCTCAAATTTTGCTTAATAAAGGGCGCAAAATTGCCGTTATCACGACATCTGCAAATCCAAATTTAAACGCACTTAAAGAGCTAGCTAAAAAAAACTCAAATTTAAGCCTTTTTATAAATTCAAAGCAGATCGCAAGGTTTATGAATGAAAGCCATGAACTAATAATTTCGGCAAGCTCTTTTGTCAATGAGGCCTTAGTTTTGGGCGCAAAATTTAGCGCCGTAAAGGTCGCCCAAAATCAAGATGAGATCTACAAATGGCTCGTTAAAAAAGGCTTTAAAGCTTTTAGCGGAGAAGAGATATGCAAGAAATTAGCCTGATAAATTTTACCGATCTAAATGAGCAAGAAAGGATGATGATCCTAGCTTGGCGAAACGATGAGCGAGTGGCTAAATTTATGAAAAACAGAAGCGTTAGCCAAGAGGAACATTTGAAATTTATAGAAAGCTTAAAAGAACGCGGGGATAAGCGGTATTTTTTGGTAAAAGAGGGTGAAATTTATATCGGCGTGATAGATTTCATAGATATCACAAAAGACTCTTGCGAATTTGGAATTTACGCCAACCCCAAGCTTAAAGGCAAGGGTCAAATTTTAATGCAAACTATTATAGATTACGCCACCAAAGCACTTAAAATCAAAGAGCTAAAATCGTGCGCTTACAACGAAAATGAAAAGGCGACTAATCTATACCGCAAATTTGGCTTTGAAATTTATGATAAAGATGAGCAAATGAGCTATATGTCGCTATATTTAAATTTGGCGTAAATTTACCACATAAACTCATATGCTCTGATCAAAACGAGCTAGCGCATTTGGTAGCCGTCGCTTGTTTAATACCTATATCTTAAGCTCAAACGAACTTGTTGTGCACTTTTTACAGCTCCAGGAGTTTTATCTACATCCATAGGCGTTCCCGTCCATCCAAAAAATGTGTCGCTACCGGTGTAGTCATAGTCTATGTAAGCATAACTAAGCCCTGCGACCAGGTTTTTGCCTGCGATCGGTTTTGTGTAATATGCCTCATACGCATTACCTCTAGCTGCAAGCTTAGAGCCTATCAAAGTATCTTCACCGTAAGTAAAGCTTCTCCAGTATTTACTTCCGCGGTTATACTCTAAGCCAAAGCGATCACCTTCAAAAATTCCGGGAGTTTGTAAGCCTAGATATATAGATGAGCCAAATTTACTATCTTGTGATCCCAACATCCCAGACATCGGACTTATGGTTCCCATAGGAGTTATAACGCCTAGTTTATTTGAGTTAGGGTCTGTTTTGCTAAACGCATAAGATGCGAAAAATATCGTATCATCTAAAAAGTCGCTCCAGCCATCGCCTATGCCATTTACTTGAAGAGATAGCGCACCGCCACTCATGTCGCCGACATCACTAAATTTAAAGTTTGGACCAGTAAGACCCATGCCGGTAATATCCATATCCATCAAATTCTTAGCTATGAAGTAATTACCCATGAGTTTATACTGTCCGTTATCATAAAGCTGTAAGATCAAGCCTGCTAAGTCCATGTTTGGATTTTGGTCTGCATTGATATAGCCAGGATTAAAGCCCATAATGCTCATGTTCATAGAGTATGCACCCGTGGTATCCGAAAAACCTCTACCTAGACACAATTTCGCATAAAAGCCGGGGATACCGGTTATCTTATCAAGATCAAATTTAAAGCTAGCGCCGTCAAATTCCATATTGATATTATGCCCTATAGGAGATTTTGGCTCAGCATTATCGGCACGTAAATTTGTTAAAAAACCATCCGTTGACGGGCGCCTTCCAAAGCTAACCGTATAAGGCATATCCCCGACTTCGTTCATATATAAAAAATACGCCTCTCTTAAACGAATGGCATTATCGCTTGGTTTTTGAGTACCATACCAGTCAAAATTCTGAAAATATGAATTTTGAGCCACGTTATTTTGCCCATAAATTTTATAAGCACCCAACGCCCCTCTAAACACTAAGTTATCTATCGGAGAAGCCGACATTCCCAGTATTAGCTTGTTTGTCCAAACTCCGTTATGCTTATCTCCTACACCATTTATCTTGTAGTCGAGATTATCGTAAGCTGTTCTAAAGTCGATATCCCATTTGACATTATCTCCTGCCGTATGTTTTTTGATATCGCCTACTTGTTTTTTTAGTAACGTTATATCATCGGCATTTTTCGTAACACTAACCTCTTTACCATCACCCATAGTAGAATTTGATAAAGATGCTTGCAAAGTACTAATCTTGTCTTGATTTGCCTTTAGAGCTTCTATCTGCGCTTGAAGCTGTTTTACTTGGAGCTCTAAAGTCTTGAGCGCGTCTGTATCGCTTTGCGCGAAAGATACAGAAAATACCGCTCCCAAAAGTAACGGATGGATGAATTTCATTTTATCTCCTTATGGTGTTAGCAAGAAGGGACTTTACCGCTATCAACGGCGTATTCGATACAAAAATCCTTAATATGGGTCATAGACTTTGGAAATTTGTCACTTTTTAGAAAATCTTGCAAAGCTGGATACTCTTTTGAGTATTTTTCTACAAACTTAGTCGCATCGCCCTCAAAAAGCTCTTGCCAGCCTGCTTGCGTTTGAAGACGAGCAAACTCGGCACCATTCATACCTGTGGCAGGTTTCATGAATTTAAGGTAGTATTTTTGACCTTTGGCGGCGTCCGCAAATGCGTTAGTGCTCACAAGGTTAAGCATTAAAAATGCACCTAAAACAAAAGAAAGTAACTTTCTCATATTAATCTCCTTTAAAATAGAATTGTAATTTTATATTTTAAGTTTCGAATTATAGTTAGTAATCTATCTTCTGTCTGCAACAAAGTCACATTTGTATTTATAAAAAGAAATAGCGTAAAAATACAAAAAATTATAAATCATACAAAGCTTAAACATCGCAAGACTATTTTTAAACGCAAACCTGCTATAATATGGCTAAATTTAAAAGGGCTTTTATGCAAGATATCACACAAGCCATAGTGATAAGCAGCGATGGAAGTTTTATGACTAAACGTGCATTAAAAGCCGTGTCACGTCATATCATATTTGGTTGATAAGAGCCTGGTTTTGATATTAGAAATTTATAAAGAAAACATTTGGATAATTTATGAAAATAGCAAATTTTGACACAAGCAAAAATGTCTTTATCATCGCCGAACTTTCCGCAAACCACTCTGGAAGTTTAGAAACCGCGATTAAAACCATAAAAGCGGCAAAACGTGCAGGAGCAAACGCCATCAAGCTTCAGACATACACTCCAGATAGTCTTACGCTAAACTCACGCAAGGAAGACTTTATGATACGTGGCGGACTTTGGGACGGAGCGAATTTATATGAACTCTACCAAGAAGCGCTAACTCCAAGAGAGTGGCACGCAGAGCTTTTTAGAGTCGTGCACGAAGAGGGACTCATCTGCTTTTCAAGCCCGTTTTGCAAAGACGATGTGGACTTTTTAGAGCAGTTTAACCCGCCAGCATACAAGATCGCAAGCTTTGAAGCGAACGATCCTGAATTTATCCGCTACGTGGCGAGCAAAAACAAGCCAATGATAATCTCAACAGGCATAATCACCGAAGATGAAATTTACGCTGCGGTATACGCTTGCAAAGTAGAAAACAACCATGATGTCGCGCTTTTAAAATGCACCTCAAGCTATCCCGCACCACTAAATGAGATGAATTTACAAACAATTGCGGCGATGAGAAATAAATTTAGCGCAGAAGTTGGCTTCTCCGATCACACGCTTGGTATCGTTGCGCCCGTGGTTGCCGTTAGCCTTGGCGCACGCATAATCGAAAAGCACTTTATCTTAGATAAAAGCGTGCGAAGTGTCGATGAGGCGTTTAGCCTTGATGAAAGAGAATTTAGTGAGATGGTAAAAGCGGTAAGAGATGCCGAAGCACTATTGGGCGAAGCAAAATTTGAGCTAAATCAAAAAGAGATAAAAAACCACAAATTCGCCCGCTCACTATACGCAAGTGCGGATATAAAAAAAGGCGAAAAATTCACGGAGCAAAACATAAGAAGCGTCCGCCCCGGATACGGCTTGCACCCTAAATTTAAGGCTGATCTAATAGGCAAAACAGCCAAACGCGATATAGAATTTGCAGATAAAATAACAAAAGAGGATTTTTAAAAGGAGAAAAAATGGCTAAAAAAACAGATACGCAAATCAATTCTTCAGCACTAGACGAAGTTCAAAACCCGATTTTTCGTAAAAATTTACAAGCTCTATTTAAGCAAGATGAAATTCTAGCCGTTCGGCTTTTAACATTAGGCGAGCAAAAGCAATACGAAGTTTTTGTCGGCAAAGACCCCATAGACATAAATATGATCGATAAAAATAGTTTTGAATACATATACGAAAAGCCTGCACGCGACACAGAACAGCTGCTCTCCACGATAGGTAATGAGAGCAAAAGATATCCTGTGATGTTTTTCTACGGTCTTGGCAATGGGGTGTTTTATAAAGCCATGTTACATAATCAAACCCATAAACACATAATTGTCATAGAGCCAGAGCTTGAAATTTTATATATTACTCTAAATTTAATTGATTTATCAGAAGAGCTTGCAAACGAACGACTTATACTTTTTTATTCTGATTTTGTTACGTATTCACAAATTTATCATCTAATGGTAAGACAAGTTTTTATGGTATATGCCAAAACATACACACTGCATATACACACGCCTTTTTATGATAAATTTGCAGATGACTACGCTAAAATAAATAAACACTTTACGCGCGCTATCGCCCAAGTGGTCGCCTCTCATGGCAATAGCGTAGCCGATATGCTTCAAGGTATCGATCAGCACATTAGAAATTTACCACAAACGATAAAAGGCTATGTTTATTTTGATCTAATCAAAAAACGTAAAGATCTAATGAAAACAGCAGTTATTGTAGCTACCGGACCAAGTCTTGATAAACAACTTGAAGCGCTTAAAAAATTTGCCCCTTATGTTACCGTAATAAGTCTTGATGCTTCATATCCGATACTAGCCAAGCACGGCATTAAGCCTGACTATGTCACATCAATAGAACGTGTTGTAGAAACTTCAAGCTTTTTTAAAAAAAGATACGGTGAATTTGATAAAGATATATATTTCGTCGTAGCATCGCTAACTCATTCACAAACTGTAAAAAACATATTGCCACGTCGCCTTATTCTTACCATACGTCCACAAGCCGAAAAATCTTTTAAGCTAGATAAGCACGGCTATCTTGGTCTTGGGCTAAGCACGGCAAATCAGGCGTTTCAACTAGCAAATGCCTTGGGTCATACAAACATAGTTCTTATAGGACAAGATTTGGCATTTGCATCAGACGGTAAGTCTCATGCTACAGGACACGCCTTTGTCCAGCAAGACGAGTATATCTACACTACTGCTTACGGCGGTAAAGGCGAAGTTCGCACAACATATGTTTGGGATAAATTTAAAAACCAATACGAATCAGACATCGAATCATTTAATAAAAAAGGCATAAAAACATTTAACTGCACAGAGGGTGGAGCCATGATCAAAGGAGCCATAGAACGACCTTTTATAGAAGTAATGACGGAACTTAGCCAAAATGCGGAAATTAAAAATTTACCACATATTGCTCTTCCAAAAGATCGTGTCGTTGAGAAAGAATTATTGCAATCTTATAATTTTATAGAGCGCAAATTAAAAGTCTTAAATCTTGTAAAAAACAAAATAGAAGAAGTATTCTTGGATGTTGTAGACGATATAGATAAAATGATCAAAATCCGCAATGAAGGCAATGTTAGCGAGAAATTATTTAAAAAATTAGTTGCCATTACAAACAAAATAGATAAAGCTAAAATGTTTGCAGGAAAAAAAGAATTTAGACTTTATATAGAATACATCCTATCCATTTCTGTTTATTATCAAGAACTTGAACTTGCTAAAATTTCAGTCGCCCCAAGTGAAACAACACTAGAAAAAACAAATAAATTAATAGAATGGGTCGAGATGCATAAATATTGGCTATTTTCCCTTGCCGGCGGCATAAATGCAGAGATCGAAACAACTAAAAAAGCTTCTAAGAATTTAATAAACGAAATGAAAAAAAGAAATTTACTTCCTATCAAATAACAAAAGAGACGAGAAATCGTCTCTAAAACTATCAGCCTATCATATCCAAAAGACCGTTTCTGTCAAGCCAAATTTTGTTCTTATCCGAACTATATTCAAATTCTTTTTCGACCGACTTGCCTTTTTCACCGATAGAATTTACCGCAAAATTTTGAGCCGTAGTAAATTGGATCGACGGGCTAATCACATAATGATCGTCAAATTCGTAAGTCAAATGCGCATCATCTTTGCCAACCATCACTTCATGCATCTTTTCGCCAGGACGTATCCCTATGATCTTTATGCCAAGTTCTGGCGCTAAAGCACGAGCTAGATCCATCATGGTCATGGATGGAATTTTAGGAATGAAGATCTCTCCGCCTTTCATTCGCTCGAAATTCTTAAGCACGAAATTTACGCCTTGTTCTAACGTGATCCAAAATCGCGTCATATCAGCATGCGTTATCGGAAGCTCTTTTGCGCCCTCTGCTATCAAGCGTTTAAACAGTGGCACCACCGATCCGCGAGAGCCAACGACATTGCCGTATCTTACGACACTAAAGCGAGTTTTTTTACTACCTGCGATGTTGTTTGCCGCGACAAAAAGTTTATCGCTAGCTAACTTTGTAGCACCATATAAATTTACAGGGTTGCAGGCCTTGTCAGTTGACAGCGCAATGACTTTATCTACTCCACACTCAAACGCCGCATCAATGACGTTTTGCGCACCGTTTATATTAGTTTTTATGCACTCCATAGGATTGTATTCTGCGATCGGCACATGCTTCATAGCAGCCGCGTGTATTACATAATCAACGCCGTTCATGGCAGTTTTTAATCTTTTCTCATCTCTTACATCTCCGATGAAGTAACGCATCGCTGCAGCATTAAAAACCTGAGCCATCTCGTATTGTTTTAGTTCATCGCGAGAGTATATGATGAGACGTTTTGGATTAAATTTCTTAAGTAGGATTTCTGTGTATTTTTTACCAAAACTTCCCGTTCCACCGGTGATCAAAATGTTTTTGCCGTTAAACATCGTCTTTATCCTTATTTGTGGCTTCTATTTTCCGCTATACTGCGTTGACAATTCGCTCATCTGCGGTCATTACCTATATGACAACTCCCTTGCTTTACTCATTTTCGCCTTGTCTTGCAAAAAACAGTTCGCCTTTTTATATTATTTTTAAAATTTAAGCAAAAAATATACCAAATTTAATAACAAGAAAAACAATAACAGAGAGATTGCGAAGTATTTAATAAAGATAAAGAAAACGTAAAACGCGAAGTATCGCAAAGTTAGACTAGGCGAAATTTAACAATCAAACGGAGTGTATATGTAATACGTGAGTATTGATTTTTAAATTTCAACAAAGTATAACAAAGCGAGACAAGCTACTTTAATATTCTAGGAAGTGTTATCCCCTCCTGTGCTTGATACTTGCCTTTTTTATCCGCATAAGTTACCTCACATGGCTCATCACCCTCAATAAAGAGCACCTGCGCGATACCTTCATTTGCATAAATTTTAGCAGGAAGCGGCGTCGTGTTTGAGATCTCTATCGTTATGTGCCCCTTAAATCCCGGCTCAAACGGCGTTACGTTTACGATGATACCGCATCTTGCATATGTGCTTTTACCCAGACAAATTGCCAGCACGTTATCAGGCATATTGAAATACTCAACCGTTCTAGCTAGTGCAAATGAATTCGGCGGCACAATACAAACATCGCCCACAAAATCCACCACGTTTTTCTCATCAAAATTCTTTGGATCGACTACCGTTCCGCCGATATTTGTAAAAATTTTAAACTCGTTTCCGACCCTGATGTCATAGCCATAGCTTGACACACCATAGCTTACTACGCCCTTGCCTACTTGTTCTTCTGCAAAAGGCACTATCATTTTTTCGTTTAAGCTCTTTTCTCGTATCCATTTATCGCTTTTTAAACCCATTTTTCATCCTTTTAAATTTTGGGCCAAATTTTAGCTAAAATAGGCTGAAATTTAAAAGGAGTGAAAATGCCTATCATAAAAGTAACAATGACAAAAGAGGATGGCGGACTAAGCGTAGAGCAAAAGGAGGCTTTGGCTAAAAAGCTAACCGATAGCTTCGTAGAAGTCGTAGGCCGAGGCGAAAAAACCTGTGTCGTTACCATAGACGAAATTTCGACCGACAACTATGCAATAGGCGGAAAAACAGTAAGTAAAATCAGACAAGAAAAGTAGCTAAATATAAAAAAATATCTTTTATAAATATATAAGAATATATTTAATATCATTTGCCAACATTAAATTTAAAAGGATAGATGATGAAAAAGATAGTTCTTTTGTTATTTACTACGGTTTTTATGCTAAGTGCCGATAGCTTGCTAGTAGGCGCCGGCGGTGGATATAAAAAGCCAATTAGCGCCGTGATAGATAATCTTAAAAAAGAAGGCGCAAACATCGACGGTGCCTTTGCAAATTTAGGACAGATAACTATCCAAGCCAAGGAAGGTAAGATGGCGATAATCGTTGGCGACGAGGCATTTTTAAACAAAACCAACCTTGATATCAAAGGATATGAGCGTATCGGAAAAGGTGCTTTGGTGCTTGTAACTCCCAAAAACAAGACTATAAAAGACGTTAACGATCTTAAAAATTTAAACCGTATCGCCATGCCTGACCCCAAAAAGGCTATTTATGGAATTCGTGCAACCGAGTTTTTACAAAACGCGAATTTAAAGAACAATCTTAGCGCTAAAATCTTACCCGTTGCAGGTGTGCCGCAAATAGTTGCTTACGTGATCAACAACGAAGTTGATGCAGGTTTTATCAACCCAACTGAAGCAAAAGCCAAAAAGGACGAATTTGGCTCGATTATTTACATTAACGAAAGTCTTTATAATTATGTTTATATCTCTGCCGCAAAGCTAAAAGCTTGCGAGAACAATGCCCTGTGTGAGAAATTTATAAACGAACTAAAAAGCGATCGTTCTAAAGAAATTTTTGCCAAATTCGGACTTAAGTAGTTAAATTTGAACGAGCTAAATTGGCTTATCCATCCGCTTATCTTAAGCACCAAAACGCTTGGGACAAGCTTTTTGCTTTTTATCCTTATAGGCACACCAATCGCTTATTTGTTGGCATTTTACAATGGTAAATTTAAAGCCTTTTTTGAAACGATAGTCATGTTTCCGCTTATTTTCCCTCCTATTGCAACTGGGTTTTTGCTGCTTTATCTACTTGGACGAAACGGGATCATCGGAAAAGCTCTAAATTTAGAGATCGCCTTTAGCTTTAATGCCCTTATCTTGGCTTCTTTTTTGGCTGGATTGCCGTTATTTGTAAAGCCCGTTGCAGCCGCACTTGAAAACTTTCCCAAAACTCTCATCGAAGCCGCACAAAGCCTTGGTAAAAACAGAGCCCATATCGCCTTTTTTGTAATGTTTCCAAATATTTTTAAAAGCGTTTTAGCTGCTCTTATCTTAGCTCTTGCACGCGGACTTGGAGAGGTTGGCATAACGCTAATGCTAGGCGGAAACATTGTCGGTAAAACAGATACCGTTTCACTTGCGATATTTAACGCTGTGTATGACGGTGAGAATGAGCAAGCGTTAATCCTAAGCCTTATTTTGGTAATTTTAAGCATTATAATGTTTGGTATAATAAATTTTTTAAACAGCCGCCGAAAGTAATTTGGCTGTTTATTAGTAAAATTTTGATACAATATAAATTATTTAAAATTTTTAGGAGAATTTTATGAAAAAAGAAGACATCAAGGAATTGATTGAATTTTTCAACGAAATGGATATGAATAAGATCAAGATAAAAGATGGGGATTTCGAGATCGAACTTGAGAAATTTGCAGACTGCTGCGAACTACCTAAGCCAACCCCTGCTCCAATAGCTCCGGCTCCAACTCCGGTAAATGTTGTAGTAAGCTCTGAAGTAAAAACATCTAATACACCTAAAAATACGATAAATTCACCTATGGTAGGTACATTTTACGCAGCTCCAAGTCCAGGCGCAGCTCCATTTGTAAAAGTCGGACAAAGAGTTCGCAAAGGTGATGTCATCGGTATAATCGAAGCAATGAAGATCATGAATGAGATAGAGGCTGAATTTGATTGTCAAATAACAGAAGCACTTGTTGCAGACGGACAGCCTATCGAATTTGCTATGCCGTTATTTGGCGTGGAGAAGATTTAATGCAAATCAAAAAAGTTTTAATCGCAAACCGAGGCGAAATCGCACTCAGAGCTTTGCGAACGATAAAGGAGATGGGCAAAGAGGCGATCGTGGTTCACTCAACCGCCGATCAAGACGCACTTTATGTTAAATACGCAGATGCTTCAATTTGCATCGGTGCACCTCGATCAAGCGACAGCTATTTAAACATACCTGCGATTATTTCAGCTGCCGAAATTAGCGGAGCAGACGCGATATTTCCTGGATATGGCTTCTTAAGTGAAAACCAAAATTTCGTTGAAATTTGCTCACATCATAAAATAAAATTTATAGGACCAAGCGTTGAGGCTATGGCCTTAATGAGTGATAAAAGTAAAGCAAAACAGATGATGCAACGCGCAGGCGTGCCTGTTATCCCTGGATCTGACGGTGCTATCAAAGATATAAAATTTGCCAAAGATTTAGCTAAAAAGATCGGCTATCCTGTTATACTAAAAGCAGCTGCGGGCGGTGGCGGTCGCGGAATGCGCGTGGTCGAAAAAGAAGAAGATCTTGAAAAGGCATTTTGGTCTGCCGAAAGCGAGGCAATGAGTGCATTTGGTGATGGAACGATGTATATGGAAAAATACATCCTAAATCCACGCCACATTGAAGTTCAGATCATCGGCGATAGCCATGGTAATGTCCTACACATCGGCGAGCGCGACTGCTCTATGCAACGCCGCCATCAAAAGCTAATAGAAGAAAGCCCCGCGATCTTACTTAGCGACGAGATACGAAAAAAACTTCACGAAACCGCCATTCGCGCAGCAAAAGCGATAGGATACGAGGGTGCGGGAACGTTTGAATTTTTAGTAGATAAAAATTTGGATTTTTACTTTATCGAAATGAACACACGCTTGCAAGTTGAACACTGCGTAAGTGAGATGGTAAGCGGACTTGATATTATTGAATGGATGATAAGAGTAGCGCAAGGCGAGGCACTACCTAGCCAAGACAGCATACAGTTAAGAGGTCATGCGATCGAATGCCGTATAACAGCCGAAGATCCAAACAGCTTTACTCCATGTCCAGGCAAGATCACAAAATACGTCTGCCCAGGTGGACGCAATGTGCGCATGGATAGTCATATCTATCAAGACTACTCTATACCGCCGTTTTATGACAGTATGATAGGCAAGCTTATAGTTTGGGATGAGGATAGAAATAGAGCCATCCATAAGATGAAAGTAGCGCTTGAGCAACTTGTTATCCAAGGGATAAAAACAACTCGTGATTTCCACATCGCAATGATGGATAACCCAGACTTCATAAACAACAACTACGACACAAACTATCTTTCAAGACATTAATATGTCACTTATGGGCTAAATTTGAATTTAGCCCATAAAAAATTTATCTGATTATATTGATTTTTGCTTTTGCGCGAAGTTTTTCAAAGTAGTCTTGCATAACTTTTTGTTGTTCAGACTCGTAGAGAGAGTTCATGATCTGCTCTTGAATTTGCTCAAAGCTTGGAGTGTATTCGCCAATTTTGTTTTCAACCAAAAACATGTCAAAGCCACCTTGTCTGGCTAAAATTTGAGTATATTGACCAACTTGTGTATTGGCGATTATTGCTGCTAAGCGCGGATCTATCCTTGAGTAATCAAAAGAAATTTTTTGTGCCTCTACGCCTTTTAGTGTCTTTTTGCTGCTTTGCTGATCTTGCAGTTGTTTTTCGCTATTTGCTCTAAATATCGTAACTTCTGCATTTTGAAATACGCTAAATTGATGTTTATTTGCCTCATAATACGCTCTTGCTTGCTCAGGTGTTAAATTTTTACCTACTTCAGAAGATATGCGCTTATAAAGCTTTTCTTGTAAAAGCTTCTTTTCTATATCATTTTTAAAGTCGCTATAGCTTATGCCTTCTGCAGCAAGTGAGTTTAAAAATTGCGAATTTGTCATTTTGTTTTGAGCGATAATAGCGTCGATTCTCTCTTTTATCTCAAATGCCGAGGCGCCAATTGATAAATTTTTTATCTCTGCTTGCTCCAAACGGTCTCTAATAAGTAAATTTAAAGCCTGTCTTTCATCGGTATTAAACTGCTCTTTTATCTTATAAACTTCAAAGAGCGTTATCGGCTCGTTTTCTACGATAGCTGCGATACCGTTAACCATCTGCGCATTTAGGCAAATTCCACACACTAAAGAAGCAAAAATAGCTCTTTTAAACATGACAAAACCTTTGTTTAAGTAATTAATAAATATAATTTTATCCAATTATAACATAAAAATTTTTTAAGGTAAAACGATGATAGTTACTAGATTTGCGCCCTCTCCGACAGGGTATTTGCATATCGGTGGTCTTCGAACGGCGCTTTATAGTTATTTGTATGCCAGAGCTAACGGTGGTAAATTTTTACTTCGCATAGAAGATACCGACCTAAAACGCAACTCCGAAGAAGCAACGATCGCCATACGCGAGGCGTTTGACTGGTGTGGGCTTGATTATGACGGCGAGGTTGCATATCAGTCAAAGCGCTTTGATGTATACAAGGAGTATGTTAAAAAGCTACTTGATGAAGGCAAGGCGTATAAATGCTATATGAGCAAGGAAGAACTTGATGAGCTACGCGCCCAGCAAGAAGCTCGTAAAGAACGCCCAAAATACGACAACCGCTACCGCGACTTTACAGGAACTCCACCCGCCGGAATTGAGCCTGTTATTCGCATAAAAGCTCCTATGGAGGGAGAAATAGTTATAAAAGACGGCATCAAAGGAGAGGTGAAATTTAAAGTCGAAGATATACTTGACGACTTTATCATCGCCAGAAGCGACGGCACGCCAACATATAATTTTACAGTTGTCATAGATGATGCTTTAATGGGTGTAACTCACGTTATACGCGGCGATGATCACCTTTCAAATACACCAAAACAAATCGTTCTTTACGACGCTCTTGGCTTTAAAAAACCGGAATTTTTCCATGTAGCTATGATAAACGGAGAAGACGGCAAAAAACTAAGCAAGCGCCACGGTGCAACCGACGTAATGGAATACAAACGCATGGGTTATCTGCCTGAAGCGCTTTTAAATTTCCTTGTGCGTCTTGGTTGGAGTCACGGCGATGATGAAATTTTTAACATGGACGATATGCTTAAATTTTTCGATCCGCATGATATAAATAAATCATCAAGCACATATAACGCCCAAAAACTTGACTGGCTAAACGCGCATTATATTAAGACATTGCCTTACGAGCGCTTAGCTAAAGAAATGAAAGAATTTGGCGTTGATTTTAACTCTCACGCAAAAGGCGAATTGTTGCTAAACATCCTAAGAGAGCGTTCAAAAACCCTAATAGACATGTCAAAAGCGGCGAATTCTATCATAAATGCACCAACAGAATATGATCAAAAAGCTTATGATAAATTTATAACCGTGCAAACAAAAGAGATACTGACTAAATTTAGTGAAATTTTGACATTAAATTTAGACGCAAAAGGCTATGAAACGCTAACAAACGAGTTCTTGCAAGCTAACGAGGTAAAACTAAAAGACCTAGCACAAGCACTTAGAGTGGCACTAACAGGTAATAGCGTGAGTCCCGGTATATTTGAAGTATTAGAAGTGCTTGGAAGTACCGAAACAAAAAACAGAATAACAAAAATTTTAAATTAAGGAGAAAAAATGAGTAAAGTTACAAAAGAAGAAGCATTAGCATACCACTTAGGCGGTAAGATCGCTATTAGCGTTAAGACACCTTGCAAAAGCGCACGCGATCTATCTATGGCATACACACCGGGTGTTGCCGAGCCATGCCGCGAGATAGAAGCTGATAACGAATTAGCTTACAAATACACAAACAAAGGCAATCTTGTAGCCGTTATCACAGACGGAACAGCAGTTCTTGGTCTTGGTGACATAGGAGCAGTAGCAGGCAAGCCTGTAATGGAAGGTAAAGCTGTTTTATTTAAAAAATTTGCAAATGTCGATGCTTTTGATATCGAGCTTGATGAAAACGATCCGGATAAAATCGTCGAGATTTGTAAAGCACTTTCACCGACATTTGGCGGTATAAATTTAGAAGACATGCGCGCTCCAAAATGTTTTGAGATAGAGCGTAAACTTCAAGAAGCGGTTGATATCCCTGTAATGCACGACGATCAACACGGAACCGCGATGATAACAAGTGCAGGCATGATAAATGCTATGGAAATTTCAGGCAAAGATATTTCTAAAATCAAGATCGTAGTTAGCGGTGCCGGAGCCGCAGGAATAGCTTGCGCTAAAATGTATAAAGCTCTTGGCGCAAAGCATATCGTAATGTGTGATAGCAAGGGTGTTATCCATAGCGAAAGAACCGATCTAACTCCTGAAAAGATAGAATTTGCACTAAAAACTGACGACAGAACACTTGCGGATGCAATGAGAGGCGCTGATATGTTTTTAGGTCTATCAAAACCGGGCGTACTTACAAAAGAGATGGTTGCCTCTATGAATGCAGAGCCGATAATATTTGCTCTTGCCAACCCTACTCCTGAAATTTTCCCTGAAGAAGTTGCAGAGGTTAGAAGTGATGTCATGATGGGAACAGGAAGAAGCGACTATCCAAACCAAGTAAACAATGTCCTTGGCTTTCCATTTATCTTCCGTGGCGCGCTTGACGTGAGAGCTAAAAAGATCACCGAAAACATGAAAATGGCAGCCGCAAAAGCACTTGCTAATCTAGCAAAAGAGCCTGTTCCTGCTGATGTTTGCGCTGCATTTGGTGTAAAAGAGCTAAAATTTGGTAAAGACTACATCATACCAAAACCTTTTGATAAGCGCGTTTTAACAGCCGTTGCTCCAGCAGTAGCACAAGCTGCCGTAAATGACGGAGTAGCAAGAGTTAAAGACTTTGACGTAAAAGCTTATACTAAAAAACTTGCAGAAGGTATATTTTAATGTAAATTTTACGGGGCGTAAAAGCTCCGTAAAAACCAAATAAGGAAAGCAAATGGCTCATCAAATAGATAAAAATAACATCAAACTTATATCTCACCCGCTAATCGAGCACAAACTATCAATATTACGAGATAAAAAAACTGAACCATTTCAATTTCGTATGATAGTTGATGAGATTAGCCACCTAATGATCTTTGAAGCAACAAGAGATCTTGCTTTACGCGAGATCGAGGTGCAAACACCGGTTGCAAAGACAAAAGCTAAAAAACTAGCCACTAAGATCATGATATGCCCTATCTTGCGTGCAGCACTTGGCATGCTTGATAGCGTATTTACCATCATCCCGGATGCTGCGGTAGGTTTTTTGGGATTTCAAAGAAACGAAGAAACCGCGCAAGCCGAATTCTTCTACGCAAAGCTTCCGCCTGACGCATCTTCACGCATGGCTATTATCATAGATCCGATGTTTGCCACAGGTGGCACAGCGATAGATGCTGTCAAATTTCTAAAAGATAAGGGTGTAAAAAATATAAAATTTATATCCATCATAGCGGCTCCCGAGGGCTTAGCTCGTTTTAATGAAATTTATCCTGACGTCGAGGTTTATACGGCTGCAATTGACGAGAGATTAAACGAGAAAAACTACATAGTTCCTGGGCTTGGCGATGCCGGAGATAGAGTATTTAACACACTTTCGTAATTAAAAATTTAAAGCTTTTCGTTTTTTATAAATCAGAAAGCTTTAAATTTACAAACTCAATATCTTACTAAAACCTACCAAATATTACCAACCGCTCGAATTTAAGGTGTTTAAGTTTAAATTCACTGTATAATTACTAAAACCACAAAAGGAGAGTGCAATGAAAACACTTATCATAGCTTCACACCCGTATTTTGAAAATTCAAAAGCCAATAAATTTCTACTAAATGCAGCAAAAGAGGTGCCTGACGTAAAAATTCGTCATCTTGAGGATATCTACGGCACTAATACCAGAAATTTTGATGTTGCCCTTGAGCACTCTTTAATAGAGGAAGCGGATCGTATTGTGCTTCAGTTTCCTATGTTTTGGTTTAGTGTTCCGCCTCTTTTAAAAGCATATATTGACGAAATTTTCACTCACGGCTGGGCTTATGGTTCTGACGGCAACGCTCTTGTAGGCAAAGAGCTTCAAATCGTCGTAAGCACGGGAAGTTCGATAGACAAATACTCAAGAGAAGGCAGCATAAAACACTCGGTAGAAGAAATTTTATTACCTCTTAACCTAACCGCGAATTACTGCGGCATGGTGTTTAATAAAGTCTTTATCGTCGATGATGTTTTATCGAATATAGATAGTGAGAAATTTGGATTTTTAGCGCAAAAATACATAAAACTACTCAAAAATGAAATAGACGAAGAGGAAGAGTAGAATTTGATATTTGGCAAGATCGACTATCTTAATTTACTACCATTTCATGTCTTTTTAAAACGTAGCCCGCTTAAGAGCTACGTAAAAAAAAGTATAGAATTTAAAAAAGGTGTGCCAAGTAAGCTAAACTTGGCACTTCGTAAGAACCGCATAGATGCAGCTGTGATCTCAAGCGTAGAGAGCCGAAGAAAAATTTATAAAAAACTAGACCTAGGCATAGTTGCCAAAAATGATGTTAAAAGCGTTTTAGTGCGCAAAAATAGCACCTCAAGCCTTGACAATGCCAGTGCTAGCTCAAACATGCTAAGTAAGGTTTTAGGACTACAAGGCGAGGTGATCATAGGGGATCGTGCACTAAAAGCCTATCTAAACGAAGGTGAAGATAAATTTCACGACATGGCTAGCGCATGGCACAAAAAGACCAACCTGCCGTTTGTATTTGCTCGTTTTTGCTATAGAAAAGATGGCAAGATGTATGAAAAACTTACCAAGAATTTCTTACGCCAAAAGGTTAAAATTCCAAACTATATATTAGCCCAATATGCAAAAACAAGAGAAATTAGCCAAAACGATATAAAGTGGTATTTAAATTTTATAAGTTATAAGATCGGCGCAAAAGAGAAAAAAGCTCTTTTTATCTTTTTAAATCGCGCCGCAAAATTAAATTTCAAGCCTTAAAACAAGGCTTGAGTGTTATTTTTTAGTAAGTGCTGCTTCGTCTATATAAAACGGAACGCTTCTAAGTCCTGCACTTAAGTATTTTTTCCTTAGTTCGTCCATTTTTGCAACCTGCTCGTCAGTTACGCTTTTTGCAGGAACTTCAAATTTTTCGGCGAAGTATTTTCTTAGGATTTTAACCTTTTCGCTATCGCTTTTTGCTGTTTTTGTATCCTTATAAGCTAGATAACTTTTCTCAAGCGCGCTTCTATCATGCACAGGAGTTAGGATGATTTTTAAATTTTCTTTTTCAAGGACTTTCTCTATATTTGCAAGCTCATTTCTACAGTAAGGGCACTCAGGATCACTAAATACAACCTTTGTAGGCTTTTTGCTATCGTTGCCGATTTTTATGATATTTTCGCTCTTTTCAGAGTTATAAACTTCAGCAAGTTTGCCAACTAGCATCTTCTCTTTAAAGTCGTTTTTATAGCTTTTACCTGTCTTTAGGTCAAGAACGTCGGGCAAAAGCAGATCGCCTTGAGTAAACACTATCTCATTTTCGCTTACTTTTCCGTCGCTTAGTTTTATAATAACGCCTTCAAAGTCGGGGTGATTTTCAAGCTTTTCGCGAGAAACTATCTCAGCGCTTACTCCTTGTGGGATGATTTGGTTGTAAAAACCTAAAATTTGATCATTTGTAACAGCAAACATCGAACTTGCCGCAATAACGCTTGTAAGTATTATCTTTTTCATTTCTATCCTTAAAATTGATTTCTTGCGATTATATAAAAATATTTTCAAACAATAGTTAAATCATGACTTTAACATGCGGTTCATGCCATCTTTTATGATATCGTTTGAACGATCAAGATGTTCAAGATATGCGATGATGTATTTTCTGCTTAGTCCTAGCCTATCTTTTGCATTTTGAACATTAACAAGACCTTGCTCTTTGATTATATCTCTAAGTTTAACCTCAGCTTCTTCAAGTGCTTTTGTTGTGACAAAAAGATTATGCGCTAAACGCGTAACACGACCTTGCGAGGTTAGTTTTTTTAAGGCATTATCACCGCTTACTCTATCAACTTCGAGCTCATCGTAAATATTATAAGGAGCATCGGGGGCAAGCTTGGCGCTATCTAAAATTTTATAAATTTCATCCTCTAGCCTGACTTTTAACTCACTAAGATCAACTCCTGTTTTTGTATAAACACCGTCATTTTTTGTTATAAGCCTAGCCTCTTCAAGCTCGTTTAAAGCCGTAACCACGAGCTTCTCGCTCGCCCAACCGAGCTTAAGCGATATACTAGCCGGAGAAAATATCGCAAATTGGTTTTTCTCAAGGATAAATTTTGTAAAGCCTTTTACACGCTCTATTGCCGATATATCATAGATATTTAACATAGCCTCATCGACAAATGCGTTTTTTAAACTCTTTGCGATATTTATCGCCTCTTCGTGTGTTAGTCCAAAGCGCTGAAATGCGCTTATGATACCAAAGCCGTTTTTATGCGTATCTTTTAAAATTTCAAATGCGGTTTTAAAGTCAAATTTATTTAAAGCATTTAAAAAGAGAACTTTACCTTGCTTTTTCATAGGCTCGCTGATAGGGTTTAACACACGTCCACCACCTATAACACGCGCATTTGCTATCAAAACAAACGGCTCATTAAATTTCAAAAACATCTCTTTATCAAATTTAAATGTAGCAAATATACTTCCGTTTTCTTTACTTAAGATAAGTGCTTTTGCGGCACATTGTTTGCTTCCTACGCAAAAAGTTACATTTTCATTATGCGATAAGCTTTCGCTAAAAACTACAGCATCTACCTCTAAAAATCCCCTAAAAAAGCCCTTTTTGCTTAACAACTGTCCCTTTTTAAGCTCACTTAGCTCTGCACCCGTTAAATTTAACGCCACACGGTTGCTAGCTTGCGCACTCTCTACAAAGCTGTCATGCACTTGCACACTTCTTACCGTAAGCTCTTTGCCAAAATCGTAGTTAAAGACCTTTTCGTTCTTATGCACGCTTCCTTCGATAACACTTCCTGTTACAACAGACCCAACGCCTTTTATACTAAAAACACGGTCTATATAGTAGCGAAAAACACCGTCTGCGGGGCGAATTTTTGGCTTTATATTAAAGAGATAATTTCTAAGTTCATTTATGCTATTTTCATCTTTTATGCTTGTGTGAAAAACTTCAAGAATTTGTAAATTTTTAAACCCGGCTATATACTCATGAATTTCATGTTCACGTTCCAAAAGCTCGGTCCTACTTACAAGATCACTCTTGCTAATTGCAACAACAATGGAATTTACGCCAAGTAAATTTAAGACATTTATGTGTTCTTTGGTTTGCGGCATTATACCGTCATTCGCAGCTACTACAAGCAAGCACGCATCAAAGCCAAACGCACCACTTATCATGGTTTTAACCAAGTTTTCGTGTCCCGGAACATCGATAAAAGCGATATTTTCATCGCCTCTTTTTAAATTTGAAAAGCTGAGATCTATCGTGATACCTCGCTCTTTTTCTTGCTTCATTCTATCGCCTTCAAAACCGTTTAAAGCCTTGATGAGAGCTGTTTTACCGTGGTCAATATGTCCTGCGGTGCCAATTATCACGCTCATTTTGCTACCTCGTTTATTATTTTGATTAGTCTATTAACATCCTTATCTAAAACACTTCTAAGATCAAGTATAAATTTATCATTTTCTATACGTCCTATCACGCGTTTAGCACGAAATCTAGCCTCATTTTGCATGGCATCACCCTCAAAACACAAAGCAACGCTAGGTATGTTTTTATTTGGCATAGTTCCGCCGCCCACAAAGGTACTTGTGTGATAAATTTCAAGCTCTTTTTTCAAGCTTTTATTTATAACATTTGCTAAAATTTCAAGCTCATGAGTGCTTTTATAAAGTTGATTTACGGTAGGGATTAGGGTAAATTCTTTATTTATATAAGCCTTTATGCTTTCACAAAGCAAAGAGATGATGACTTTATCCACGCGAAGCATTCTTAAAAGCTGGTTTTTACGAAGTTTTGCGATAAGCTCCTTTTTACCCAAGATCACGCCGCACTGAACTGAGCCAAAAAGCTTATCCCCGCTAAAGCTCACAAGACTAACTCCGCTTTGCAAGACCTTACTCACATTTGGCTCATTTTTGCCAAGATTATAAGGCAGCTCGCCCACATATCCACTTCCAAGATCGTAATAATCAAGCAAATTTTTCTCGCGTGCAAGCCTAGCTATCTCATCTATGCCAACATCTTCGCTAAAACCCACTATATCAAAATTTGAGCGATGGACTTTTAAAAGCATTTTTGTGTTTTCGTTTAAGGCATTTTCATAATCACTCAGCTTTGTTTTGTTTGTAGTGCCGATCTCTTTTAGGCTAGTTCCAGAAGCGCTCATCACGTCAGGCACTCTAAAACTTCCGCCTATCTCTACTAATTCACCTCTGCTAACTACCGTTTCGCCACCCTTTGCAAACGTGTTAAGCACCAAAAAAACAGCACTCGCGTTGTTATTTACTATAAGCGCGTCTTCGCTGTTAAAAAGCGCCGATAAAAGGCGACTTATGTGGTCGTAGCGGTTGCCTCTTTGGCCTAAATTTAAGTTATATTCCAAGCTTGAATAAGAGCAAACAAGCTCTTTTGCCCGGTCGTAAATTTGCTCATCTATAACGCTTCTTCCTAAATTTGTATGTATAACGACACCTGTTGCGTTTATAACGCCTACAAAGCCGGTTTGTTCGTATTCGCGGTATTTTTGTGCTATTTTTTCGATTATCTCATCTTTACTTAGACAAGACGAAGTCTGCCTTAAAAGTTCCCTTTGTTCATTTAAAATTTCTCTTGAAATTTCACTTAGTATCGGTTTTACGGCGTCATGAAAGCGCTCTAAATTTAATATCTTATCAACTTGTGGCAGATTTTGAAAGCTCATATTGTTCTCCAAGCAATTTTGTTTTACTTTTTATATTTTAACACAAAATTTTTACATTTGAATTTACTTTACCTGCTTGGAGTATTTGGCTTTACAACAAACAACGACGACGGTTATAAAGCCAAATTTATAAGAAGCTATTAGCGGTTTAAATTTTTGATGAACTCAAGAGTTGTTTGTGCGTCGTTTGCGACGTCTGTTACGATTTTTTGACTTATTATCTCGCCATTTTTTATAACAAAAGTTTGGCGAAAGTAAAATTTCTTACCATCAGGAGCGTAGAAGCTTTTAAGTCCTAAAGCCTCCTCTAGCATGAAATTTTCATCATTTAAAAACAGATAACTAGCCTCTATCTCGCTCTTAAATTTAGCCTGTTCGTCTGCGCCGTGTGTTCCGATGCCGATAAGACTAAAGCCTAAAAGCTCAAATTCATCCTTCAAGCACTCATACGCCTTGCCCTGAGGTGTGCAGCCCACAAGTCCGTTTGTGTTTTTATACTCCTCTTCAAGAGCCTTGCCACTTTGACCCATTTTTGGATAAAAGATCAAAACACAATCGTTTAGCTCGCAGAATCTAGAAAGCTCGAATTCTTGATTTTGGTGAGTTTTTAGCGTGATGTTTTGTGGAAATTTACTCATACCTATCCTTTAAATTTTAACCATTATAGCCTATTTTAGCGTGTTTTGCATTTAAATAATAAACCATAAAAAGCACACAAAAACTAACAGCCAACATGAGCGCGGCGTATACATGCGCCTTTATATAATCAAGCATTTCAACCGCCTCAAATATCGCTATACTAGCGACCTTTGTTTCACCCTGCACGCTTCCACCGATAAGCAAAACCACGCCAAACTCGCCCATCGTATGCGCAAAGCTAACCACGATAGCTGTTAGTAAATTTGGCTTTATATTTGGCAAAGCCACATGAAAAAGCGTTGAAATTTTACCCTTGCCAAGGGAGTAACTTGCCTCAAAAAGACTAGGCTTTAAGCTATTAAAGCCTGCATAAAGCGGCGAAAACATAAACGGAAGCGAGTAGATACAGCTAGCAACAACAAGCCCCGTGAAGTTAAACACAAGTCTAACATCAAAAACACGCTCGATAAAGCCTCCAAGCGGAGAATAAGGCGATAAAAATATCAAAAGATAAAAGCCCAACACACTTGGCGGAAGCACTAGCGGAAGCGATACAAGTCCTTCTAAGAGCGGTTTTGTTTTAAATTTAACCCTGCTCATCACATAAGAGAGTGGAAGCGTGATAAAAAAGAGGATGATAGTCGAAACAAAGGCTAGTTTAAGCGATAGAACAAACGGCTCAAAATCGATATCAAACATCTTTTACCTTTTTTAAATTTATACCAAAAGCCTTCGCGCTTACGATAACCTCATCAGCGACTTTTAAATTTAATGCCTCTGCGTCACTTAAAACCACTTCGCAAAGCTGTCCTGCGACCAAAACCAAAACCACGAATATCGCATCTTGACGCTTTATATCCAAAACTTTACCACTAAATGCAAATTTTTGCGAACCGCTTTGTCTTAAAAATATCTCCGCACTGCTTCCGCTTGAGATGATTTTGCCCTTTTCAAGCACGAAAACTTTCGAGCAAAGCTTGTAAATTTCACCCACGTCATGACTTACAAGCACCACGCTCATGCCAAATTCCTCGTGAAATTTCAACAAATAATCCTGAAGCTTTACTCGCATATCGTTATCAAGCGCACTTAATGGCTCGTCAAGCAGTAAAATTTCAGGCTCTCTCATAACAGCACGAGCCAGAGCTACGCGTTGCTTTTGTCCGCCCGAAAGCGAAGAGATGGAGGCATTTTCAAGCCCTTTAAGCTCGCAAATTTCTAAAAGTTTGCTAGCTAAAGCGTGGTCGTTTTTAGCAAAAAGTAGATTTTTAACTACATTCATATTGTCAAAAAGCGCGTAGTCTTGAAACAAAAAGCCGATATTTCTCTTTTGAGCGGCCAAATTTATATCCCCATCAAAGAACGTCCGACCCCCGACCTTGATAAAGCCGCTATCTGGCGTTTCAAACCCTGCAAGCATACGCAATATCGTGGTCTTACCGCTTCCACTTTTGCCATAAAGTGCGACAAATTCGCCCTTTTGTATGTTTAAATTTACATCCAGCAAGAACTTTCCATTTGCACCGTTAAGCTCCTTTTTACACGAAATTTCTATCATATTACCTCGCTTATATGAAGTGAGGTTGACTTAACATAAGCAAAAACTCGCTCACCAACCTTTAAATTTAGATCTTTACAAGAGCCGGCGGTAATGATACTTTCAAACTCAAATTTATCAAATTTCAAATGAATCACGCTTAAGATTTCTCCCGCTGAAATTTTAGTGACAAGGGCTGGAATTTTGTTTTTAACCGAACAAGCTTCAAGCTCTTTTGTGGCGATTATCACGTCAGAACTCTTAAAATTTAACATCACATCCCTACCCTCAAAAACTCCATCTATCCTATCAAGAGAGAGCATAAAAAGACAAATTTGAGCTGCTTGAAATTTATACAGGCTAACTCCATTTTTGGTTGTTATGTTTAAAATTTTAGCTTTTATCATTTCTTTGGCACGTTATAACCGAATTTCTTAAAGATATCCGCACCGTTCTTGCTTAACACAAAGTCGTAAAAAGCCCTTGCTTCGTCGTTATTTTCGGCACGCTTAGTTATAACGATGCCTTGGTCGATCGGCGTATATAAAGACGGATCAACAAAAGCGTAGTTTACGCCCTCTTTATACTTTGACATCTTTACATCATAAAGCGCGCTAGCCGCGATAAAACCAACATCGGCAGCACTAAGTGCTTGAGAAAGAGTTTCTGAAATTTTTTGTGTGTAGACTATGCTTTTTTCTACCTTATCAAATAAATTTGCATTTTTTAAAGCCTCTATGCTCGCCTTGCCGTAAGGAGCGGTGTTTGGATTTGCTATAGAGATTGATTTTAGGTTGCTAAGCGCATTTAAACCCTTTGAGAAATCAACATCTCTAATGCTAAACATCGCTAAAGCACCTTGCGCGTAAACAACCGGTCTAGTCGCACTAAAACCGCTCTCATCAAGCTTTCTTGCAAAGTCCATATCTGCAGCCATGAACACATCGGCAGGAGCCGAGTTTTGTATCTGCGTTACAAGAGCTCCACTAGCCCCAAGTGTTACGCTGATCTTGGTTTTAGGATTTGCCTTGTTAAACTCGGCTATAAGCTCAGGAAAGGCATAAGTCGTATTTGCCGCAGCAAATACATTTACCTCACCGCCAAACAGCGCGCTTGCTAACACCGCACTAAGTGTTAATGAAGAGAGAAATTTCATTTTAAACTCCTATTATGATTTGTGATGATTTTATTACAGCATTAAATTCATCTCCGACACCTACCTTAAGCTCCATAGCACTATCTTTTGAGATGAGAGCGGTTATGGTTTGCCCCATCGAGATGTCCATAGTTATCTCGGCATTTACGGCTCCGATCTTAGCCGATACAACCTTGCCTTTTAGCAAATTCGTCTCACTTAGCTTTAGCTCATCATCAAGACTACAAAGCATGACCGAAGGCGCTTTAAATATAAAAATAACCCTCTTGCCGACCTTTAAATTTAAATTTTTCTCGCTTTCGCAAGTTATACTTGCATGTAGTTTTTTTCCGCTATTTAAGCGAGCTACGACCTCGGTGTTTACCGCACCTGTGTTTATCTCTACGATCTCGCAAGAAAGCTGGTTTCTAGCGCTAAGGCTCATACTCATGTGCCCTAGATTTACGATATCAAGCTCTTCTATATCCATGCTTTGGCAAATTTTGTTTAGATACTCTTTTTGAGTATTAAGCAGCGTTTCAAAAAGCTCGATCATCTTATGACCGTATTGACTTAACTCCGAGCCACTGTTTTTCTTCTTGCCGTCAGCACGGATAACTAGCGGCTTATGACTTTTGTTATTTATAACATCAAGGCTATCCCATGCGTTTTTGTATGAAATTCCAACCACCTGTGCAGCTTTTGTGATGCTTTTAGTATCGCGTATCGCCTTTAGCAGCTCAATATGCTTTGCTAAAATTTGAATGTCATTTCCCAAAAACAGCTCTAAACTAATATCTGCCCTCATAAATTCCCTTAAAATAAATAATATATAAAAAAATAATTTCACAAGTATATTAAATAATACATATACTTTAGCTTAAACCCAAACAACGAAATTTAATTTTTTCAAAGTTATAAAAGAGTAAAATCAAAGGTTTTACATTTAATATCTAGGGCGTTTTATGAGATTTATTTTAGCTATTTTTTTTAGTGCTGCGTTACTTTTTGCAAATACAAATCAAAGCGAAACTGACGAATTTGATGTCGAATTTGGCACGCAAACAACGACATTTGACCCTCTTAGCGGATATAACCGTGTTATGACAAGCTTTAACGACTTTGTCTATGTAAACATGCTAACCCCGGCAGCCAGAGGCTATGCCTATGTCGTGCCAAAAACCACTAGAACGGTTATTTCAAATTTCTTTGATAACCTCATGTTTCCTATCCGTTTTGTAAATAATTTACTCCAATTTAAATTTAAAAATGCCGGCGAAGAGACGCTTAGGTTTTTAGCAAATACAATAATCGGCTTTGGCGGACTAACGGACGGCGCAAAATACTACGGTCTTGAAAAACACGACGAGGACTTTGGGCAAACACTTGGGACTTGGGGTATCGCGAGCGGTTTTCATGTGGTTTTACCGCTTCTTGGACCGTCAAATTTAAGAGATATGGCAGGTATGGCGGGGGATTATTTTGCTAATCCTATAAGCTACATCGAAGATGACTGGACGGCTTTTGGCATCAAGACGTTTGCTTACTTTAATGAGTTTTCCCACGATCCTTTGGCTTATGAAAATCTCAAAAAAGACGCAGTCGAGCTATATCCGTTTTTGCGTGACGCATACGAACAAAGACGCGAACATCTAATAAAGGAATAAAATGAAATTTTATAAAATTTTACTTGGAATTTGTCTATTTTTAAACTCGGCTTTTGGAATTAACGAAAACGAGATAAAAGACGAAGTTATCAAAAAAACAAATTTGGCTATAGAGGTTTTAAAAAACAGCGAACTTGACAATGAAACAAAGTCAAAAGAGCTATTTAAAATTTTTGATCCACTCTTTGACTATAAACAAATGGCAAAAATCAGCCTTGCAAAGCGCTATAACTCGTTAAGCAAAGAGGAGCAAGAGAAATTTAATATCGCTTTTGAGCAAAAACTTAAAAATTCATACATCGATAAACTCCTAAGCTACACAAACCAAGAGGTCATCATACAAGACGCAACAAAACCGCAACCCACAAGATATTGGCTAAATTCACAGCTCATAAGCGATGGTAAAACGTATGATTTCGTATATAAATTTTATGACGCAAAAGAGCGTGGCTGGTTGATTTATGACCTTGATATCATCGGAGTTAGCGTCATACAAACTTACCGCAGTCAGTTTGGCGATATGCTTGATAATGCTGACTTTGAGACACTTTTAACAAAGCTAAATCAAGCAAATTTACCAAGCCAAGACGATAAATAGCATTAATGCGCCGAGTTTTTAAATTTATACTAAATTTCAACAAGCTTGTCATCGCCTCGGTGATGATAGCTTGTCTTGCGTTTGCGTATCTTAGCACCAAGCTTAGCATAGATGCTTCGGCCGAAACCCTGCTTATCGAAAACGATCCCGATCTTGACGCATGGCGTAAAATTTCACAGCGTTACATTTCGCCGAATTTCCTTGTCATCGCCTACACTCCAAAAACCGATCTTTTTGATAAACAAAATTTAGAGCTGATCAAAAATTTAAGCGACGAGCTAAAGCAAAACAGCATGATAGATGGAGTTTTATCCATACTTACCGTGCCATTACTTCAAAGCGTAGAGGGCGGTCTTAGCGGGATTTTAAAACACACGCCGACACTAGCGGATAAGGATATAAATTTAACCAAAGTAAAGCAAGAATTTCAAACAAGTCCGCTTTATAGTAAAAATTTAATCAGCCAAGACCTAAAAACAACCGCCATAGTTTTACATCTAAAAGACGATGAAAAATTTAACTCGCTTTTAGGCAAAAGAAATGATTTTTTAATAAAAGAAAAGGAAGTCGGTTTAAACCCAAAAGAACTTCAAGAATTTGAAAGGATAAAAGGCGAATTTAAAAGATACAGAGATGAACTTCGTATCAAAGAGCATGAAAATTTAGAGCAGATAAAAGCAACGATAGCCAAATTTCACAGTGATGAGCACAAGTTATTTTTAGGCGGAGCAAACATGATCGCTGACGATATGATAAGCTTTGTGCGCTCAGACCTTTACATATACGGCATAAGTGTGGCGTTGCTACTAACCTTTAGCCTATGGATGTTTTTTAGACAAATTCGCTGGGTTGTCTTACCTGTATTTATATGTGTCATAAGCGTTATCTTTACGACAGGTATATTTGGACTTTTTGGCTGGGAAGTAACAGTGATAAGCTCAAACTACGTTGCCCTTCAGCTTATCATAACCATATCGACTGTCATACACCTCATCGTAAGTTATAGGGAATTTTTCATAAAACATCCGAATTTTAGTCAAAAGCAGCTTGTATATCTTACCTTAAGAGATAAATTTAGCCCATCTTTTTGGGCGATATTTACGACGATAGTCGGCTTTAGTTCGTTAATGAGTGCAGAGATAAAGCCTGTTATCATGCTTGGTGTGATGATGAGTTCCGGTATCGCCATCTCGCTTGTGGTTGCGTTTTTGTTATTTGGCTCAGTTGTCGTAAATTTGAGCAAATTGCCTCCCGTTAGGACATTTGAAAACAAATTTCATCTTACAAAACAGTGTGCCTCTTTAGCCATAAACTCACGCAAAGCGGTATATCTTATATGTGCTTTTATCATTATTTTTGGACTTATAGGCATAAGCAAACTACGAGTAGAAAATAGCTTTATCGGGTATTTTAAAAAAGATACGCAGATATATCAAGGCATGGAAGTCATAGACACACAGCTTGGAGGCACGATACCTGTTGATGTTATAGTTACATTTAACGAAGCCAAAGAGGAGACAAAAAATGACGAAAAAGAGGAAAAAGACGAATTTGAAGATGAATTTAGCCAGCAGGCAAATGATGCAAAATACTGGTTTAACAGCTATCACACGCGTATAGCCCAGAAGGTACATGCGCATTTGTTAGAACAAAATTTCATCGGCCATGTAAGCTCTCTTGGAACTCTTATAAAAGTCATGAAAGACCTAAACAACGGCACTCTTGATGACTTTTTGCTATCTGCGATGTATAGCGAGCTCCCTGATAAATACAAAAACATCCTGTTAAGCCCTTATGTTAATGTCGAGCACAACCAGCTTAGGTTTAGCATGAGAGTTGTTGATAGCGATAAAAATTTACACCGCGATGAATTTTTAAAAGAGCTTGAAAGCGGTGTTAAAGAGCTTGTTAAAAACGACAATGTAACAGTGCAAGTCGTTGGCATGATGGTGCTTTATAACAACATGCTTCAAAATTTAATAAGCTCGCAAGTGGATACATTTGCACTTACCATACTTTTGCTATTTTTAGTATTTTGCTTTATATTTAAAAGCATAAAACTTGCAATGATAGCCATTACGGCAAATTTAATCCCCCTTTGCACGCTTTTTGGCGTAATGGGAACACTTGGTGTACCGCTTGATGTCATGAGTATAACCATAGCAGCGATTAGTATCGGTATCGGTGTTGATGATATCATACACTACGTCCACCGTCTTCGCGAAGAACTAGTGACAAAGCCGATCATACAAAGCATAAAAGCAAGCCATGCAAGCATAGGATATGCGATGTATTACACCTCTTTTACGGTATTTTTGGGCTTTAGCGTAATGACAACAAGCAACTTTATCCCGACTATTTATTTTGGTCTGCTAACAGACCTAGTGATGGCGTTTATGCTACTTGGGGCATTAGTGATACTACCAAGCCTTGTTATAAGCTTTAGCAAGAAAGGTTAGCGAGAAAGTTTTAAAAACGAATACACATCGGCAACTCCGTCGATGTGTTTTGCATACCAAATAGCGTGTTTTTCTTGCTCCATACTACTTACAACTCCACTAAATACGACATCGCAACCAACAACGCTAACTCTAACGTTTGTGCCCTCCACCACACTATCTTTAAATAAATTTGTCTTTAAATCACTAAAAATTTTAAGACTATCGCAGTTATATTTATCTTGTTTTATCTTTATATATGTGTAAATTTTACTTACGCCATCGGTGTTTTTAGCGATATTAATAAGCTTTTGTCTCATATTTTCATCAGCAACTACGCCGATGAGATAAACTTCGCCGTAAAAGCACTCGATCTCTATATCAACCACGCTAAGTCCGCTCGCAAATAAAATTTTACTTTGGATTTTACTTTGGATAAATTTATCTTTTGTTATGGAAGATATGTCGCGTTCATCTCGCGAGATCGAATATGCATCATATACGTTTAACACACCAGTAGCCGGCGTAAGCCCGCCAACACAGCCTGCAAATACAAAAACAAACAGACAAATCACAAACGGCTTAAGTATCACACATCCTTATAATTTTTATCGATTTTAATAAATTAGCACTAAAATTCATATAAATTTTGATATAATGAGTTATTCACGCGGAGGATAAAGTAATCTGGTGGTGCTCACGGACTTCAAATCCGATGGCGGGGCGGTTGACCGTCTTGCGGGGAGTTCGATTCTCTCATCCTCTCGCCAACTTTCAACCTTGAAATTTAAGCCCTATCTATCTCGCTTCTAGGTTTTATCATCAGTTCGTTGTGTTTTACAAATTCACCTCTTAGGTATTTTTCTCGTCCGACGCGAGCTATCATAGCGGCATTGTCCGAGCAAAATTTAAGCGGCGCTAAAAGCAGCTCACACTCGTGTTTTTGACACAGTTTTTCTATGCGTGAGCGAAGATTTAAATTTGCGCTAGCTCCACCCACTATGCCAAATCTCTTAAATTTATGCGCCTCAAACACTTTTGTAAGTTTGTCCATTATATGCAAGCATGCAGTGTTTTCAAAAGCATAGCAAATATCAGCCATATCATCTTCATTTAAATTTGCAAGCTTTGAAATTTCAACTCTAACTTGATTTTTTAACCCCGAAAAGCTATACTCAAGCCTTTTGTCATGAAGCAATGGCACGGTAAATTTAAATCTCACTTTGTTTTGTGATCTTAGAGCCAGCTCTTGCACGACCGCACCGCCTGGATAGCCAAGCCCTAGCATCTTTGCAACCTTGTCAAAACTCTCGCCAAAGCTATCATCACCGGTGCTTAAAAGCAAATTTATCTTAGCGCTCTCGTCTATATCAAGAACCATCGTATGTCCGCCACTCACCAGCAAAACCCCAAGCGGAAATTTCGCCTCCTCGTTTAAAAACAGCGAATAAATATGGCCTATTAGATGATTTACAGCCATTAATGGCACCTTAAGTGCGATACTTAGCGCCTTTGCCATGCTAACACCACCTATTAGGCTAACACTAAGCCCAGGCTCGTTTGTCACGGCGATAGCTTTTATCTCTTTAAATTTGGGTTTTATCTCCTCTAAAAGCATAGGCAAAGCCTTTGTATGAAGGCGAGCTGCAAGCTCTGGCACAACTCCGCCATACAAGCTATGTTCCATCTCTTGCGAAATTTTTTTGTGATAGATAAGTTCTAAATTTTTGATATCCAAAAGTGCGACCGAACTATCATCGCAGCTACTTTCTATGCCTAAAATCATCTAAATTCCACCAATATCATACCGGCAAATTTATCTTTGCCCTCTTGTTTTTTATAAAATTCCACACGATAAACATTACCTTCTTTATCTATGGAAAAACTTTTTAGCATGCGATTTTTTGTGATATTTTCACCGGCTTCATCGATATTTTTTGAGTTATAACCGATGACGTTTGTGCGAATTTCGCTCTGTTTTGCGATGTTAAAACTATTTTTTACACCTATCTTATCTCCGCTTTTGGCATTTAAATTTTTGCCGTCCACAATCAAGCTAATATCTTTTAAAGGTTCAACATGTTCAAAATACTGCGGATTTAAACGCGTGACAAAGCGGTTGCCGTATTGGACTTTATAACCGTTTTGCTCTTTTATAACGGCGATTAGCGGGTTGGACGAGGAGTAATTTATCTCGCTTTTTTTTAAAGGAACGAAATTTAGTGCTCCTTTTAGGTTATGGATATTAAGCACAAAAGCATCATCATAAAAACTTAGGCGAATTTCCTTTTCTATGGCCTTTTTTACATCCTGAACGGTTAGCTTAAACGGACGCGTAAACTCAATCCCTACAACACGCATATACTCTTCAATCGCCAAAAGGTGATAATACGTTCTTTGCTCGGCGTTTAAATTTTTACTAGCTTCGTTTGCAAAGGCAGACTTATCTTGTGTAACGGCGTAGTAGGTAAGACTTTTTAGCATCTCCAAGTCACCCTTTGCCGTTTGCGTGTTTTTGATAAAATACGTATGTTTTTGGTTTAAAATATTCTCATTTATCTTATCTTTAACGCGAGTTGCTATAGCGTTTAAGTCCGGATATTTCGCACCTTCAAGACGTTCTTGGTCTATTATGCAAGTATTTCCCCATTTGCGCGGATTTTCATCTTCGTTTATGTAGTTTGGTCTATAAAAACCGCTTCCATCATGTAAATTTAGCACAAGCGAAACATTTTGATCAGCGATTACTTTTTTAATATTAGTTACGGCTTTAAAGTCAGGATCATCTTGGTCTATATGCCCAAATTTACGGTTCATATCGCCTTTTGTGCCGCGATTTCTCTGGATAATGCTTGGAAAATTTAAGTTAGGAACGACCCAAAGGCTACCCTTTGTGATGTTATAGTCAGTCGCCACTATCGACGCAGCCAAAAATCCGCCCGGCTCATCTCCTTGGATACCGCCTATGACAAGCATGGTATTATCGTCTTGAATACCTTTTTTAATAAGAACGTATTCTAAATTTGAACCAAAGGTTAAAACTACAAAAAACGGTAAAATTTTAAAAATTTTAATCAAAAATTTCAAGCCTAATATCCCTCGTAATGCTTAGCGCGAGGAAGCAGTAAATTTAAGACTATACCGACTATTGCACCAAGTCCTATACCCGAAAAACTAACAACACCAAAGTCAAGCACCATGCCGCCTATAGCAAATACAAATATCAAAGCAACGATTATCATATTTCTAGGGTTTGCAAGGTCTACGTGATGTTTTACCAAGGTCTCCATACCCACGCTTGCGATTATGCCAAAAAGTAGCAACATGATACCGCCGATAACGGGAGCCGGTATAGTAGAAAGCACAGCGCCTAGCTTTCCGACAAAAGCAAGCACGATAGCTGTTATCGCAGTCCAGGTCATGATGGCCGGGTTGTAAGCTTTTGTGATACTAACCGCGCCCGTTACTTCAGAGTAGGTTGTGTTTGGAGGTCCGCCAAAACAAGCGGCAAATGAAGTTGCGATGCCATCACCTAAAAGTGTATTTTTAAGACCGGGGTTTTTAAGGAAATTTTCTTTGGTAACATTTGAGATGGCAAGCATATCGCCTATATGCTCTATTGCAGGAGCAATCGCGATAGGTACCATATAAAGTATTGGATCTAGCTCAAAAACAGGAGTCTTAAATGCCGGGGTCTTAAACCATGGAGCGTCCATTATAGGAGCAAAGTCTATCATACCAAAAAAATAAGACGTAATATAGCCGACTAATATACCGCACAAAATAGGTATCAAACGAAACATTCCTCGACCTAACATCATAACCAAGATCGTAGCTACAAGCGATACGCCTGCTACAAGCATAGCTTCATTTTGAGTATAGGCGGTGACATTTTTACCCATAGCCATATTTACGGCAGCAGGAGAGAGTATCAAACCTATAGTCATGATAACAGGTCCCACGATAACTGGCGGTAACATCTTATGTAAAAAGTTCTCTCCTTTTACCCTAACAATAAAGGATAAAACAACATAAAAAAGTCCGGCAAATACAAGCCCGCCCATAGTAGCGGCGATCCCCCACTCTTTTACACCAAAACTAATAGGCGCGATAAACGCAAAACTACTAGCTAAAAATATCGGCGGAACATTTTTACGCGTGATGAGCTGAAAAAGTAGCGTACCTGCACCTGCGGTAAAAAGTGCAACATTTGCGTCAAGCCCTGTAAGTAGTGGCACAAGCACAAGCGCACCAAAAGCTACGAACAAAAACTGAACGCCTACAAGACTCTCTTTAAAGCCAAATTTATAACCTTCATATTTTTGCATTTAACTCCCTTTTTGCAAACTCTCTAACCTCTTTATCAAGTTTAAAAATTTCATCTTCGTTTAGAATTTTAGCATCCCTAAATTTCTTAGCAGCCTTCAAAACTATACGTGAAATATCTAAAAATCCGCATTCATTCTTTAAAAAAGCAAAAACTCCAACTTCATTTGCGGCATTTATTACAACGCCGATATCAGGCGTATCTAAAACCTGCTCTTTCAAGGAAAAGATCGGATATTTTTTTAAGCTTATGTTATGAAATTTTATACTTTTTAGCTCTAGCAAATTTGTATGAGATATAATTGTTTCATCTACGTTTTCAAGTACGGCATGAGAGATAGCTAGCTTCATGTCAGCACGCGAGATATGCGCACTCGTTGAACCATCCACAAATTCAACAAGCGCGTGGATCATCGAAGTAGGCTCTATGAGTGCTTCTATGTGTTTTATACCGTAAAGCCAATACGCCTCCATAACTTCAAAAAGTTTGTTTGCCATAGTTGCGCTGTCTATAGTTATCTTTGCGCCCATGCTCCAGTTGGGATGTTTTAGTGCGTCTTTTGCCGTTGCCATTTTTAAGGATTTAAGAGGTGTTTTATAAAAAGCTCCGCCGCTAGCGGTGATTATTAGACGGCTTGGCTTTGTTTTATTTTCAAGTAAAAATTTAAGCCCAAAGTGTTCGCTATCTATCGGTAAAATTTTACTCGTATCTAAAAATTTACCGCCTACAACCAAGCTTTCTTTGTTGGCAAGTGCTAGCTTTTTACCTAGCTTTTGTGTTTTTAAACTAGGTCTAAGTCCCGCAAAACCAACCAAAGAATTTACTACTTTTTTACTATTTGAGACCTCAAGCATATCAAGCAACCCCTCTTGCCCTATAAAAATTTTATCTTTTGATATGCCTTTTACTTCGCCTCTTAGCTTCTCGTCCCCAACGCAAACGAATTTAGGGCTGAAATTTGATATTTGTTCATTTAAAAGTTCGACATTTTTACCGCAACTTATCGCTTCGACATTGATATTATGTCGCTTGCAAAGCAAGAGTGTATTTGTTCCGATACTACCTGTCGAGCCTAATACTACCACGAAAGCGTCCAAAGAAGAGCTACAACGCCAAACAAGTATCCGTCAACACGGTCTAACATACCGCCGTGTCCGGGAAAGATATTGCCGCTATCTTTGACATCGGCAGAGCGTTTTAGATAACTCTCAAACAAATCTCCCCATACGCCAAATATGCTTAAAAGAAAACTCGCGCAAATTATCTGCAAAAATCCTTCCATAACAAAACTTCCGCAAACTATGCCAACAGCCGTTCCCGCGGCTATACCGCCTGCAACGCCTTCAAGAGTTTTGTTTGGCGAAGCGATAGAAAATTTCCTCTTACCTATGGCTTTACCGACAAAATACGCCGCGGTATCACTAGCTGCAACACCAAATATCAACCAAACCAAAAAGCCGATACCGTATTCAGAGTAAAGCATCCACATCATAAATATCGGAGTTGCAGGATATATAAACGGCAACACCATGCGAAGATCAGGGCTTTTAATGTGAGCCAAAACAGAAGCAACCAGCATAATAGCAAGTATGGCTATGAAGATTGGATTTGTAAAAAATGTCAAAACATAAAACACAAGCGCAACATAAACAAGCTTGTCGTGTTCGATATTATAAAGCTTTAAAGACTCATTAAACGCAAAATAAAGCACGGCGCCTAGCAAAATAAAGTTAAAAATATAATTGTTGATAAAAAACACAACCAAAAGCACGGCGATCATAAGAACTCCGGTAACGATACGTGCACCCATCTTCTCCCCTTTAAATTTCAAGTTCAAATGTTGATTTTATCTAAATTTTGCTTATATTTGTATATTTAGACGATGTCCTGGCTCTCCCTCAAGAGGTTTTTGCTCCTCTTTATCGTCATCGTCTTTTACGAAAGGCTTGCCTGGCTCACTTTGAGCATTTTGCTCTTCGCCCTTTTGTCTTTCGTGTTCGTGTTCGGGGTCGATCTTGTAGCTCTCTTCTGTCGGCCTAACTTCGGCTACTTCGTTTGCGTCATCGTCTAAAACGGTAGAAGCTAAAGCACTTTGCATATCAAAACGAGCTTGCTGGTTAGCACTAACAAATGATGCGACCGGCGCATTTTGGTTGATAAAATTTACATTTCCCAGAGGCGTTACAGACATTTTAACTCCTTTACTTTACAACTACTATCGTCCTAAAATCAATATAATTTACATTTGCACCGTTTGAAATTTTGACATTTTGCCTTTTTGTGTAATCAACCTCATATCGCCCTGCTCCGCTAACGCTGAAATTTACACAAATTTTAGCTGCAAAATTTAAAATTTCCTCATCTAGTTTGGTTTTGTTTGTTTTTATTATCACATGGGCACTAGGAATATCTTTTAAATGCAACCAAATATCATCTTTTTTGGAATTTTTTAGCAGCTCGATATTGCCTTTTTCGTTTCGCCCTATTGAAATTTTAAACTCTTTGATATAAAAATTTTGTATATTTTCGCTCTCGTTTTTTTGAGTCTTTTGGATATTTGCACGTTTTGGATACAAAATTTCAAGCTCATTAAGGCTTTTTGCATTTTCAAGCATCTCCTCTAAGCTAAGATAAAATTTTATCTTTTCGTTTAAATTTTCTCTCTCAAGCTTAACTCCATGTGCCTTTTGTGTTAAACGCTTAGCCTTTGTAAAATACAAATTTGCACTGACTTTAGGAGTATCTTCAAGGGTAAAATTTATCTTTTGACCACCAAAATCACTAAGCTCAAACTCTCTTTGAAACTCATCTAAATTTGATAAATTTGCAAGTAAAACTCCTGCCTTTTTACGAAGGTCTTCGCTCTGAGATTTTAAACTTTCTTCGCTCTCAAGCGCCTCTAAGCTAGCTTGCAATGCTTGCAACTTCTTTTGAACTTGAGCCATTTTAACGGCTCTTAAATTTTCTAAATTTTGCCTATTAAGCCTATTAAATTCACTTTTAAAAAACTCGTTAAAGTCCAAAATCTCATCGCACGGCTTTTCTTTTATAGCAATCGCCTCAAGCTGTTTTAACACTCTGCCAGGTTTTATCTGCCTAAAATTATTTTCGATATGTCTAAGTGCATCTATTATTACGCCGTTTTCATCCGTGATGATCGCATTAGTAAAGCGTCCCGTAAATTCGAGATAAAGCTCACTTTTTATACTTTTATACGAACCGTCAAACGAGGTTGAAATTTGTAAAATTCTATTATTTTCAAGACATTTTATTTCTAAAATTTTTGAACTTTTTAGACGCTTTTTAAGCGCGTTATCAAATGGAGCGTTATACGTTTTTATCGCTTTAAATTCGCTGTTTTGATATATCGCCGAGCCCGATTTTGCAAGGTCGAAAAATATATCGTTACCGTCAAAATTTATAAGCAAAAGCATATCGCCGACTCTTTTAATGTCATTTATCTTTTTAAATTTAGAAAAGTATTTTGCCAATGTTTGTAAGTGTGCGTATTTCATGAGCGGTATTATACTTTAAATTTATTTATTTTTTCGTGTGCTAACCCGACTTGCTTTAAATATTTCGCCTAAAAACTTGACTTTAAAACGTAAAATATTATTAAAATATTATTGTTATGTTTGTTAATAATCTCTATAATCACATCAAATTTAAACACAAGGAAAAAAATGAAAAAACTTAAATTTTCACTAGCACTCGCACTTCTTGCGACTTTTGCAAATGCCGCAGTTTACGAGCTAGACCCCATTCACTCAAGCACAAGCTTTAAGATAAAGCACCTTAGCATAAGTAACGTCGTGGGAAGTTTTAAGTCATTCAAAGCAACTGCCGATATGGACGGCGAAAAGTTAAAAAGTCTAAGTGCAACCATCAAAACCGACTCTATCTTTACCGATAATGACGCTCGCGATAAACACCTTCGTTCGGCTGATTTTTTCGAAGTAGAAAAATATCCTGAGATAAAATTTGAGATGACAGGCATTAGCGGCGATGATATAAAAGGAAATTTAACCATCAAAAACGTAACAAAACCTGTAATACTTGAGTATGAATTTGGCGGAAAAACAGTCGGCCAAGACGGTAAAGCAAAGGTTGGTTTTAGCCTTGAGGGCGAGATAAAAAGAAGCGACTTTGACTTTGCCCCTAGCACATCAACAGTAACCTTAGGAGATAAGATAAAGATAGATATTGAAGTTGAGGCGGTAGCAAAATAACTTAAAGGCTCGACTTTGAGCCTTTTACAAATTTACTTCACTTAAATACATTTTCGCTTACATTTTTTACTAAAAATAAAGATTTTATATATTTTTTGTTAAAATCAGACAAATTTCAATCCAAAAGGCAAAAGATGAAGCAGACTATAACAGAAAAGATTTTTTCCGCTCACACAGGCGAAGAGGTAAGCGCGGGTCAGATAGTGCAAAGCCCTATAGATATGGTTATCGGCAACGATATAACAACGCCGATTTCAATTAAACAATTTGAAAGAAGCGGAGCACAAAAGCTAGCTAATCCCGACGGTTTTGCCATCGTAATGGACCACTACATCCCGGCAAAAGATATCTTAAGCGCAAATCAAGCCAAAATTTCACGCGACTTTGCATACAAACACGATCTTAAAAACTACTTTGATGAAAAAGATATGGGCATAGAGCACGCCTTGCTTCCTGAAAAAGGACTTGTTATCCCAGGTGATGTCATCATCGGTGCAGACAGTCATACCTGTACGCACGGCGCTCTTGGAGCGTTTGCGACAGGCATGGGCTCTACCGACCTTGCTTATGCAATGATAACAGGCAAAAACTGGTTTAAAGTGCCTCAAACCATAAAAGTAGTCTTTAACGGAAAATTTGGCGAGCACATATACGGAAAAGACTTGATACTTGAGGTTATTCGCCGTATAGGTGTGGACGGGGCACTATATAAAGCGCTTGAATTTACGGGAGAGGCGATAAGCTCACTTGACATGGACGGACGCTTTAGTCTTTGTAACATGGCGATAGAAGCCGGCGGTAAAAGCGGTATCGTAGCGTATGACGACATAACAAAAGAATTTTTAAAAGGTAAGAATTTACGCTCAAAACCTGTAATCCACTACTCAGATGAAGGCGCAAAATATGAAAGCATTTTAGAGATAGATGTTAGCAAGCTTGATCCTGTTGTCGCTTATCCATTCTTACCAAGCAACGGCAAAAGCGTAAGAGAGGCCGTAAAAGACGATATCGCGATAGATCAAGTATTTATCGGCTCTTGCACCAACGGACGCTTAAGCGACCTTAGGATCGCCGCTGAAATTCTAAAAGGAAAACGTGTATCCAAAAAAACACGCCTTATCATCACTCCTGCAACGCAAAAGATCGCAAGAGAGGCTGAAAAAGAGGGTCTGATAGAAATTTTCATCGAAGCCGGAGCAGTCGTAAGCAACCCTACATGTGGCGCATGTCTTGGCGGATATATGGGAATTTTAGGCAAGGGCGAAAGATGTGTAAGCACAACAAATAGAAACTTTGTCGGCAGAATGGGTGATAGAACGAGTGAAATTTACCTTGCAAGCTCTGCAGTAGCGGCGGCAAGCGCGATAGCTGGAAAGATAGCTGATCCAAGAGATCTATAAATTTAAAAGCATTTTAGGGGATTAAAAGAAATTTAAACCTCTTTTATCCCCAAAAACACAAAGGATAAAATTTGAAAACCTGCGTTATCTTAGCCGGAGGAAAAAGCTCTCGCATGGGGCAAGACAAGACGCTTTTGCCCTTTGGAGAGTTTAACACACTTACGCATTTTCAATTCAATAAATTTAGTAAAATTTTTACTAATGTTTTTATAAGCTCCAAATTTGATAAATTTATACCCCCTCTTCCGCTGCTAAAAGATATTTCACAAGACTATTCGCCTATGCTAGCTCTTGCTAGCGTGCTAGCAAATTTTAAAGATGAAAAAATTTTTATAATCCCCGCCGACATGCCATTTGTAAGCAAAGAATGCGTAACAAAACTTTACGAATACAGCGATAAATTTGATATCACCATAGCACAAGATGAGGAATTTAGCCATTCGCTTTGTGGCTTTTTTAACTCAAATATCAGCAAAAAGGCGCTTGAGCTTTACCAAAACGGCGAACATAAAATCGGGCTTTTGCAAAATTTTTATAACGTCAAAAAGGTTAAATTTGACAATGCCGAGCAATTTTTTAACGTAAACGACCCATCTCAATACCAAATCGCCCTTAAAATGAAGCAGATATGAAAAAATTTCTCGTTTTTGTATTTTGCTTTCAAATTTTACTCCAGGCCAATGAAACGAGTGAACTTTTTAAAAAAGCTCAAGAATTTGAAAATATCGGCGATACGGTAAATGCTATGAGGCTCTACAAACAAATCGCCCAAAATTCGCTTAATCAGCAAAACCAAATTTTAAACAACAATGATACAAACACAACAGTTGCCATAGTTAAACCCGAACAAAATTTAGAAAAACTTATCTTGCAAAACTCGCAAGAGCCAAAAGATGACGAGATACAAAATATCCTTGGTTTACGACTTTATCACCTAAACTATCTTTTACCTGTTTCATACTCGCAAAACAGACCCACAAACGGCAAGAGTAGATTTGAAACCAAATTTCAATTTAGCGTTCAAAAGCCGCTTATGACAAATGCGTTTAAGCTAAACGAAACATTAGGAATTGCCTACACTCAAACATCTTGGTGGCAAACCTCAAGCGACTCTGCGCCTTTTAGAGAAAGCAACTATAAGCCTGAAATTTACATAGACTTCGACACTCAAAATAGCCTAAAAATGCTAAATATCTCCAATATAAGAGCCGGACTTTTGCATGAGTCAAACGGCAAAGACAAAGAGAATTCAAGGAGCTGGAACAGGCTTTATGCGCAGGCTAGATTTGACCTTGGAACACTTAGCGTGACACCTAGAATTTGGAGTATCGTAGGCGACACCAATGATAATAAAAACATAGAAAACTACATCGGAGTTGGCGACGTAAATTTCTCTTTTGCATTTAAGGATCACATATTAAACACAATGATAAGAAACAACCTGCACTTTGACAAAACAAATCGCGGCGCAGCCCAGTTTGACTGGCTTTTTCCTATATTTTCTACTGGGATTTACGGTTATGTTCAGTTTTTTACAGGATATGGCGAAAGCTTAATTGATTATAATAAACACACAAATAAGATAGCAGTCGGTTTTACCCTACTTAGATAGGCAAATTTCGCTGTTTTCGTTAAAAATTTAGATTTTTAGTAATTAGTATTATTTTTTAAGATTTTATAAGGAAAATTTGTTAATATATCCCTAAAAAACTTTAATCTAAGGAGCTTTTTATGAGCGGTATTTCTTTGATTATTAGTTTTGTAATCGCCATAGTCATAATGATATGGATGATCTCAAAGCTAAAGGTTCATCCGTTTTTGGCATTGATGAGTATATCTCTTATCCTTGCTATCGTTGCAGGAATTGATCTTGCTAAAATCCCAAGCATTATCGGTAACGGCTTTAGCGGTATATTTAAAAGTATCGGTATCGTTATTATCTTTGGTGCACTTATCGGAACAATCCTCGAAAAGACCGGTGCAGCGCTAAAGTTAGCCGACATGGTCGTAAACTGCGTTGGTCAAAAACGCCCTGAGCTTGCTATGCTTATCATGGGCTGGGTAGTAGGCATACCTGTGTTTTGCGATAGTGGTTTTGTTGTATTAAACCCTATCCGTGAAGCACTTCGCAAAAAGATCTCGGCAAATCCGGTAGGCATGGCTGTAGCGCTTAGTGGCGGTCTTTATGCAGCTCACGTGTTTATACCGCCTACTCCTGGACCTATCGCGGCTGCAGGAGCACTAGGACTTGGAGGGAATTTATTGCTTGTTATCGGCATGGGTGTAGTTGTTTCTATACCTGTTTTGATCGGTGTTTATATGTTTGCTAGACGCATAGGCGATGAAGTTAGCATAAGCGACGAGGAAGCAAATGCTATCATATCTCAAAGCTACGAAGATCTAATCAAACAATACGGCAAACTTCCTGGTGGATTTTTAAGTGTTGCACCTATTTTCATGCCGATTTTATTCATGGCTCTTGGCTCTATCGCTAAAATTTTAGGCATAAGCGGAGCATTTGGCAACCTGCTTGCTTTCCTAGGTAATCCTATCATGGCTCTTGCTATCGGCGTTGTTTTTGGCATATTGCTACTTGCTGATACAAACAAACTACCTGCATTTAACGACATGACAAATGAAACGCTAAAAATAGTAGGCCCGATACTATTTATCACAGCCGCGGGTGGTGTTTTAGGCCAAGTTATAACATCTGCCGGCTTTGTTGACTATATAAAAGAAAATGCAGCAGTCATTAGCGCAGCGGGAATTTTCTTCCCATTCTTGATCTCAGCTATACTAAAAACAGCACAAGGAAGCTCAACTGTAGCCATTATCACTACAGCTTCTATCATGGGTGCATTTAATGCCGACAACTCACTAATGATGGCTCTTGGGCTAACTAGCGAGATAGCTGCTGCCCTATGCGTCATGGCGATCGCTGCGGGTGCAATGTGCGTATCACATGCTAATGACAGCTACTTCTGGGTCGTTACTAACTTTAGCAAAATGACACCTCAACAAGGTTACCGAACACAAACCATGATGACATTTATCATGGGTATCGTTGGCATTGCTAGCGTTTATATCTTGTCATTGGTTCTACTATGAAGGTATTAGTCGCGATTGACTCTTTTAAAGGATCGCTAAGTTCGCTTGAAGCGGGCCTAGCGGTCAAAGAAGGCATAAAAGATCTTTGTGAAGTTGTAGTAAAGCCTGTTGCAGACGGTGGTGAGGGTAGCGTAGAAGCGCTTTGCGATGCTCTTGGGGGAAGATACATCGACATCATGGCTCAAAATCCACTCGGCATACAAATTTTAGCCAGATACGCTATAGCAAATGATCTGGCAATAATGGAGATGGCTAGCACTTCAGGTCTAACGCTGATCCAAAAAGAGCAACGAGATCCTTTAAAAACAAGCACTTATGGTTTTGGCACTATGATAAAAGATGCTATAAATAAAGGTGCGCGTAAATTTATAATCGGTATCGGCGGTAGCGCAACCAACGATGCCGGCACCGGTATGCTAAGTGCACTTGGCTTTGAATTTTATGACGAGAGTGGAAATTTATTAAAAGGTGTTGGCGAGGATCTTATAAAGATCTCTAAAATTTCAACAAAAAATGCCATGCCTACACTAAAAGAGTGTGAATTTCTAATAGCTTGTGATGTTGATAACCCACTATATGGTAAAAACGGTGCAGCCTATGTTTATGGTCCACAAAAAGGAGCCGATGGCAAAACAGTCAAAAAGCTAGATGAGGGATTAATAAATTTCGCAAATGTCGTCTCAAAAGAATTTGGATATGACTTTAGCGCGCTAGAGGGCGCCGGGGCTGCCGGCGGTCTTGGATTTGGTTTTGTGAGCTTTTTAAGTGCCACTCTAAAATCAGGCATACACATCATCACAGAAGAGATAGGCCTTGAAGAAGAGATCAAAAAAGCCGACCTGATCATAACAGGCGAGGGTAAAATGGACTTTCAAAGCTCAATGGGCAAAACCCCTACAGGCGTAGCAAAGTTAGCCAAAAAATACAACAAGCCCGTTATCGCTTTTGCAGGTAGTGTATCTCCGTGTGCAAAAGAGTGCAACAGTAACGGCATAGATGCTTTCTTTGGGATACTGGGCGAGCCTATAAGCCTTGAAGAAGCAATGAGAAAAGACATAGCATCACAAAATTTAAAGCTAACGAGCAACCAAGCTGTTAGGCTTTTCATGTTAGCACAAGCTAAATAAAATTAAGACGGTTTGGCTAAAAGCTTTGCCGTCTTTTATAGTTTAAATTATTTGATCAAATTTGCACGCAGAAATTTATATAATGAAGACTTCAAGTCAAAGCATATTTGACGCTATTAGCTAAATTTATTATCATTTAACTCTAAGCTCATAGCCTTGCATAACTTTGCCGATACTATATGTTCGTTTTTTATCAAGCTCTACAACAACTCGGTAGAAGTCGTCATGCCAGCCCACGGTTATGTTTTTAAATACCGCAGAATTTACTTTTATATATTTTGTTCTAAAACTTTTTGGAGGATTATCAAAGTCAAGAACTATCTTGCTATTTTCATGACTAAAATATTTTATATTTTTGTCTTTTGTTATGATTTTTAGGATATTTTTAGAGCTATCTATCTCAAACATATCCGCAAATTTCAGCGAGCTTGGCTGCTTTTTTGGCTGAATTTTTGGTTTATTGGTTGTGACTTGTTTGCTTTTTGGTTGTGTTTTAGCTTTTACAGACAAACCTACTTTGCTCTTGTTGGTATCTAAATTTATAGTCGTTACGGCAGGTAAAGTCGTTATAGCCTGCTCTTGCCTTGTAGATTTAACGCTTTTGCTTTGCGTAGTTGTATTTGTGTCATTTTTATCGTGACTTATAGTTTGTATTATTGTTTTAGCTGTAGGATTTGGCATGGTTACTGAAACATCAAGCTTTTGTGTAGTTAAAGGCTCTGGATTTTTTAACTTTAAGATAGCATACTCTTCTTGCCAACTGATAGTTTTATTTATATCGCTTAGCACCTTTTCTTTTATACTGCCATCTCCTGCGCGATATCTAACGGTAACGCCCAACAACAACCTAGCGTCGCTTGGAAATTTAATATCTTGCGTATCAAATTCGCCAAATTCCTCTTTTAAATTTGTCGTCATTACGCTTGCATTTAGTTCACCAATAGGCGTAAATGGGTTTTCTCTAGCATAAAGCACGCTTGCCATCAAACAAAATATAATACAAATTTTTTTCATTTTAGCTACTTTTTACCGGTATCGGGCTCAAGTTCTTTCAGCTCGAAATACTCTTTTTGAAGTTTTGCGTTACGTTTTTTTAAAATTTCCACATCTTCGGCAAGGCGTTCTTTTTTGCTCTGTAGACTGAGCATAACATCCAAAGAACGCTTGCCAAACATCATATTGCCGATATAGATCGCAAACGCAATTACACATACTATAACGACAGTATGTCTGAAAAATGATTTAAAAAAGTATGATCTTTTTGATTTTTTATCATACTCTTCTAAAATTTCACTCAAATACTATCCCCTAAAAACTCACCGGCCTCAAGCTCTATCTCAAGCAGACGGTTGTATTTGGCATTTCTTTCGCTTCTGCTTGTGGCTCCGGTTTTTATCTCGCCCGTATTTAAAGCAACTGCAAAGTCTGCTATAAAAGCATCTTCACTCTCGCCACTTCTATGACTCATAACGCAGCGATAGCCGTTTCTTTGAGCAAGGCGAACTGTTTGCATAGTTTGACTAACAGAGCCGATTTGATTTGGTTTAATCAAAATAGCATTACCAATGCCTTTTTCAATACCTTCACGTAAAATTTTCTCATTTGTAACAAAAAGATCGTCGCCTACTAGCTGAACCTTATCACCAAGACGCTGTGTTAAGCTCTTCCAACCATCCCAGTCATCTTCACTAAGTCCGTCCTCTATAGAAAATATCGGATACTTATCGCAAAGTTGCGCGTAGCGCTCTATAAGTTCTTCCGAGCTAAATTTTTTGCCCTCAAGCTCGTATTTGCCATCCTCATAAAGCTCACTAGCCGCTACGTCAAGAGCTAGTTTGATCTGAGAACCGGCCTCATATCCTGCTAATTTTATCGCCTCCATAATAAGCTTTAGCGGCTCTTCATTGTCTTTTAAATTTGGAGCAAAACCACCCTCGTCACCAACGGCAGTACTATGTCCTGCTTTGTTTAAAATCTCTTTTAGTTTATGATAAATTTCCGTTGCTGCTCTTAATGCATCGCTAAAATTATCAAATCCAAAAGGCATTATCATAAATTCTTGAAAGTCTACACTGTTGTTTGCATGCGCTCCGCCGTTTATAATATTAAACATCGGAACAGGTAAGATACTAGCATTTGCCCCACCCAAATAGCGATATAGAGGAATTTTAAGGCTATTTGCCGCAGCTCTAGCAACAGCCATCGAAACACCAAGAACGGCATTTGCACCTAAATTTGAGTAGTTGTTTGTGCCGTCTAACTCAAGCATCTCATCATCAACGGCTTTTTGGTTATACGCATCAAGTCCGATAATGGCTTCTGCTATGCGCTCATTTACGTTTGCAACAGCTTTTAAAACACCTTTGCCTGCATATCTAGCATCTTTATCACGTAGCTCAAGAGCCTCACGCTTACCGGTACTTGCACCACTTGGTACGATAGCACTTGCCATTGTGCCGTCGCTTAAAGTTACAACTGCGCGAACGGTCGGGTTACCCCTACTATCAAGAACCTCATGAGCTACAACATCTTCAATATAAACCATTACTCTTCTCCTGATTTGTCGTTATTTTTATCATCGTCGTCTTTGTCGTTACTTAAAATTCCAACAACGCCCATTGAGCCTTTTATCGTCGCGATAATCTCATCCGCAACATCTTTATGCTCTTTCAAATAAGCTTTTGAATTTTCTCTACCTTGTCCGAGTTTACTAGCTTTATAGCTAAACCATGCACCGCTTTTGTCGATAACATCAAGCTTTACGCCATAGTCGATTATCTCACCCTCTTTGCTTATGCCCTCGCCAAACATCACGTCAAATTCTGCGACCCTAAACGGAGGAGCTACCTTATTTTTAACAACTTTGACTTTAACGCGATTACCAATGCTCTCTTCGTTTTGTTTAAGAGTAGCTATACGGCGAACATCTATACGCACAGACGCATAAAATTTAAGGGCATTACCGCCTGTTGTAGTCTCAGGCGTGCCATATCCAGTCGCGCCTATCTTCATACGAATTTGGTTGATAAATATAATCGTCGTGCCCATTTTATGCACAACGCCCGTGAGCTTACGAAGTGCTTGACTCATAAGTCTTGCTTGAAGTCCAACATGTTGGTCGCCCATATCGCCTTCTATCTCACTTTTTGGAGTAAGAGCAGCGACGCTGTCTACTACGATAAGATCGACCGCACCGCTTCTAGCTAATGTCTCTACCATATCAAGTGCTTGCTCGCCAAAGTCAGGCTGAGAAACGTAAAGATTATCCGTATCAACACCTAAATTTGAAGCATATTTCACATCAAGTGCGTGCTCGGCGTCGACAAACGCACAAATTCCGCCAGCCTTTTGGCACTCGGCAATAATGTGAAGCGTAAGTGTTGTTTTACCTGAGCTTTCGGGGCCGTAAACCTCTATAATCCTACCTTTTGGCACACCACCTATACCAAGAGCAAGATCAAGTCCGATCGAGCCAGTAGGGATGCTATCTATCGGCTCGACTTGCTTGTCGCCAAGCCTTATCATCGCGCCCTTGCCGAAGTCCTTTGTGATCTGTTTTAAAGCCAGATCAAGGGCTTTTTGCTTTTCTGCGTTCATATACTACCTTATTTGAAAATTTTCTGATTTTATCAAAAAATGTGTGAATTTTACTTTAATCACTCACGCCGTTATCACACAAAATGATATTTTTATTTAGCTTATCAGCCAAATTTACAAGTCCTAAAATTCTATTCTCATCTTCTAAAAACAACACATACGTATCACCGCAAAGTGCATAAATTCCCATAGCAAGAGCGCTGTTTAAATTTAATGCACACGATGTTAGAAATGTAGCATCTACGCTGCCCTCATCTGCTTTTGGCTCATTTTTTAGCTTAGGTTTTATAGCCTGTAAAAACTCGGTTTTAGTTGTTGATTTACTAAATTTATATAGTAAATTTTTACTTGCTAAATATTCACAAAGTTCGTTAAATTCTTTGATATCGCTAGGTTTTACCTCATCGAATTTAAGAGCAAATTCTTTAAGTAAATTCTCTTTTATGTTTGCGTTTGGCTCTAGCTCTTTTTGCTTTTTTCTGGCATAAAACCAGATACATATAAAAACAATCGCCATGGCTAAAATTTCGTTTAAAAACTCTCTCATTTTACACCTTAAAGTATGACAACTTCAGTCTTTAGTTCTATGCCAAAGCTCTCAGAAACACGTCTTTTGGCCAACTCTATAAGCTCGGTTGCATCAAAAAATGTCGCATTATTAAAATTTATCAAGAAATTTGCATGTTTTTCGCTAAATTTTGCTCCGCCGATAGCATGTCCTTTTAATCCAACCGCCTCAATCAACCGTCCCGCAAAGTCACCTTGTGGATTAGTAAAGCAGCTTCCAAAGCTAGCCCCTTTTGGTTGATTAGATCGTTTCTTGTTTATCTCGTCGGCAAAACTTTGCAAAAAACCTTTTTTGACCTTAAATTTAGCCCCAAATATCGGCTCGTTAATACCGCTATGGCGATACGAGAAGTCTATCTCACTCTTTGGCACCCAGCCTCTAGCCAGTAAAACGTGAGTAAGGCTATCACTTATACTAAGCCCCAAAAGTCCTGCATTCATAAAGACTAATCCACCAAGAGTGCCAGGTATATTTTGCAGGATTTCAAATCCGGCGATATTGTGCTTTTTGGCAAAACTAAAGATCTTACCGCTCTTGCTGGCACCGCCTATCTCAAGCTCATCACCGTTTAAATTTATATAGTCAAATTTCTTTGAAAGTATCGCCATTTTTGGAGGATTTGGCGAGATTAAAATGTTGTTTGCGCCACCTATCAAAACAGCATCTCTGACATCATCATCTATGCTATCTACAACCGTAACCTCATGCTCTCCGCCTATCTTTACGGAGCTAAATTTGGCAAAATTTATAATGCGCTTCACTGGACAAATTCCGGGATATAATCAATCATACGCGTGGTAAATTCAACCATCATCGAAACCATCCACGGCATAAGAAAGATAATAACGACAACAACAAGAATGATCTTAGGAACAAAGCTTAGCGTTGTCTCGTTTATCTGTGTAGTCGCTTGAAATATCGATATAAGCAAACCCGCGATAAGCCCACAAAGTAGCATAGGCAAACTTAGATAAAGCGCTATCTTAAAAGTCTCTATGCCAAGTGCAACCAGAGTGCTTTGCATTAGCTAAACCTTGCCTCGTTGTATTCTTTAGGGATAAGATAGTCGTGTGCGTCGATGATTTGCGGATAAAAACCGTGCTTATAGCCTATCTCAAACAGTTTATTTAAAGAATTTAAAGCCACCTCGTCCATGCTTACAGAACTTTCATTTGCATATAAATTTAGATATGTTTTTAGCTTCTCTTTATCGACACGTATCAAATTTCTTTCCATCAACATGTGCGATAAAAACGGTTTATGTGCGGTCGCTATACGAACAGCCTCAGTTAAAACCCGCTCGCACTCTATCGCGCCTGTTAAAGGTAAGCTTCGGCGAACCGCCATGCCTCCAAGCGGTAGTGGTATCTCTTCTTTTGCAAACTCACACCAGATATCCCAAATTTCACGTTCAACTTCTAGCTCACTACTAAAATCAAGAATGCTTTCATGTATAAGCACTCCCGCATCAACCTCTCCGCTAACAACAGCACTTTCGATCTCTAAGAAATTTTTATAAACAATGCGAGCATTAGGATATGCTATGCGAAACAAAAGTGCGTTGCTCGTATGTGCTCCACTTAATGCCACCTTGAAATTTCGCTTTAAGCTCACGCCTTTTTTCTTCACCAACTTTGGCCCATAACCGTTACCAAAACTAACGGCAGTTCGCAAGAGAGCGTATTCGTCTTTTATGAGAGGATAAAGTGCAAAGCTTATCGCTGTCGCGTCATAAGTGCCTTTTAGGGCCTCTTCGTTTAATGTCTGAATGTCAAGAGCGGTATTTGAAAAACGTAAATTCACACTACTTATCCAGCCGAATTTTACCGCCATATACATAAATATATCATCGGCGTCGGGCGAGTGAGCGACGCTTATTAGCTTGTAATTTTTCAAAATTTATCCTTTTGTTTATTGGCGATTGTATCTAAAAATGGTTTAAAGAATAAATTTTTTACCTTTTGTTGTGTTTTTTGTTACCCACGCAACCTGTATTGCAGCAAAAATGACAAAAATAATCTACGCAAGAAGAACCAATGAACGATACACCGGTAGTTTTGACTGGATTAAAAGCCGTCATACGTTTTCGTTTGCAAACTATTTTGATCGTGATTTTATGGGGTTTTTCGCACTTCGCGTTATAAATGACGACATCATCGCTTCACACCGAGGCGTTGGTGCGCACCCACATGAAAATATGGAAATTTCTAACATACATCTTAAGCGGTGTCGTTACTCACACTGACAGCATGGGCAACAAAAAAGCTAAGCAAAGGCGAATTTCAAATAATAAGTGCCGGAACAGGTATTGTTCACTCTGAGATGAACGAGGAAGATGAAGAGCTTCACCTTTATCAAATTTGGATCAAACCAAACATAAAAGGCGTAAAACCGCGCTACGAGCAAAGAAAATTTAACGACGAAAAACACACGCTAGTGCTTTCGCCAAACGGTGATAACGGCTCATTTAAAATTCATCAGGACATGTGGCTGCATAGATATTTTTTACAAAACGAAGAGCTTAATATCACTCTTAATAGCGCCCGCAATTACTGGCTACAAGTCGTAAACGGTAAACTAAATTTACACGAACACGAGCTTGGCAAGGCTGACGGCGTTGCCATAAATGATGAAATACTTTTAAAGATAAAGTGTGAAAAGAAAGCAGAGTTTTTGCTATTTGATCTACCGTAAAACAAATCGAGTGCATAAATTTACGCACTCGCGAAATGATAAATTTTTAGCCGATATTTGCAAAGTGTTTAAGCCGGCATAAATTTAGATACTAAATTTATAAATTTGGCGTAAATTCTACCTCTTGCAAGCGACTTGAGACAACTTCGCCACGTCCAAATTTAGCCTCCTCTTTGCCGTTAAGCTCAACCAGATCTCCGGTAAATCCGCAAATATCGTTTTTTACGGTAAAACTTCCTACTCCGTAAATATCAACCGGAGTATTTGCCTCTTCAAAATCGGCTATTTTTTGCGGAGTAAATCCTGAGCTAACAACGATCTTAACGTGCTTAAAGTCATTTTCATCAAGCGCCTTTCTAAGCGCAAAAATAAGCTCTTTACACACTCCGTGCGGATCAAATTTACTCGTATCCTTGCTCTCAAAATACTTATCGATCAAATTTTTAGAGGTATCGACCCTAACTGCACCAAGTTTCGCCCCCATCGCGTGTGCTGCCGCAAGAGCGTCCGTTATGACGTCGTTATTATAGTCTACTAATGCAGTTACTAGCTCATCAGGAAATGTTTTGGCATAAATTTTACACGCTTTTACCACATCTCCTTGGCACATCTGAATAAGCGCATGAGGCATGGTGCCCATACCGCTTCCTCCCCACCAAAACCCTTGAGCGTCAGTTGAAACTCTATTAACCCCGGCGATAAAGGTGGCATATCCATCGCCGATTTGCGTAGATATATCATCTTGACGATCCGCCATAGAAAAGACGATCTTGCCGCCACCAGCCTTTAAGGCATTTGCCACGTTTGTCGCAACGCAACTTCTGCGAGTCAATGTCGCGTCAATGATATTTTCTAAAAATCCAAAATTCTCATACGCACCGCTAATTTTTAAAACAGGCTCTCCCGCACAAACGACATCGCCGTCGTTTAAAGCATAAATTTTAAGCTTACCCGGCTCTTTTGCAAAGGTATGAATGAGCGAAACAACCTCATCTATACCACATAAGACGATATCATCGGTTCGCTGAAAAAACTGCATGGTAACATGCTGGTTTGGCAAATTCTCTTTTATGATTTTGTTGATTTTCAAAAAATATCTTGCCGTATAAAACCCATCTGCTATACGCGGATCAAATTTAAACGTTTTATTTGTTAAACGCGCTATTTTCCCCTGTTTTTTTAGCTCTATTTCGTTCATTTTGGACCTTTATTATTTTTGTGTTGCTATAACTTCTATCTCAACAAGTCCATTTTTAGGTAAAGTTTTGATAGCTACCGTGCTTCGCGCAGGAAAGTCTCCACTAAAATAGCTAGCATAAATTTCATTTACCGTAGCAAAATCATTAATGTCGGCTAAAAATATAGTAGTTTTTACAACATTCGTAAAGTCTAAATCCGCTGCAGAAAGTATCGCTTTGATATTTTCCATGCTTTGTCTTGCTTGCGACTTTACATCAACACCGACAAATTCGCCGGCCGCTGTTACTCCAAGCTGACCTGAAATAAATAAAAAACCGTTTGCCATAACGGCTTGAGAGTATGGTCCGATAGCTTGTGGGGCATTGTTTGTGTGTATGATTTTTTTCATGTGTCGTCCTTGGATGTAAAATTTTAAAAATCTTACACTTTTTTAATTATTTATGTCAATAAAAAAGCGATACCGCACCTACTTTTTATGCTAAAATGTTAAAAACCAATACTTGCGTGAGAAAAATGAAACTAATCCTAGCACCAAATGAATTTTTAGATGAGTATATCTTGGGCGCAGAATTTGCGATAAATGCTCAAATTTCATCAAACGCATATCTATTTTGGAAAGGTGCCATCTCGGCTAAATTTGAAAACTCGCGAGTAGTTTTTTTGCATAAAAAGACAATACCTGATAAATTTAAAGACGTCGCTAAAAAATGCACACCGCTAAACGGACTTGTGTTAACAAGCGCATTTTGCTCATTTACCGCACTAGCGCCGTCACACCTTGTAAGCTCGAACAAATCAAAATTTTACGAGCTTGTCGAGCTACATCAAATTTGTGGGATAAAATTTATAAATTTAAAGAAATTTTATGATGATTTGGGGCTTGGTTATGATTTAAGAATTTACATCGAAAAGTGCAAATTTTTCTCTCCTACACCCTTTGAAAAACGGATCAAACTAACCGAAACTCTATGTTTGGGATATTATTAAATTTCTTTCATAAATTTGGGATTTAAGTCGCAAAGTTAAATTTTATAAAACAACTTTGCGACTTTGTATCTTAGAATAAATTTCATACAAAACAGACAAATGATAGGTTTTAAGCATGAAATTTTAAAATTTAGATCTTTCTATAAGGTGCTTGACCTGCTTCGTAGAAGTTATTTCCTTCGCTATCTATCGCAACCATCGCAGGGAAATCCTCGACAGTAAGTCTTGCAACCGCTTCAGGTCCAAGCTCAGGGTAAGCTAGTACTTCGTATTTTTTAATACTTTGGCTAATTAAAGCACCTGCTCCGCCGATAGCTACCATATAAACACAACCTGATTTTTTCATAGCATCTACGACCGCTTCGCTACGATAGCCTTTACCGATCATGCCGTTTATGCCGACTTCGTTTATCATAGTCGGAGTGTATTTGTCCATTCTGCCACTAGTTGTAGGGCCTGCAGCACCGATAGCTTGACTCTCTTTTGCAGGCGTTGGTCCAACATAATATATAGTCTCGCCTCTTAGATCCACAGGAAGCGCTTCTCCGCGAGCTAAAGTTTCTGTAAGAGCCTTGTGGGCCGCATCTCTAGCTGCTATGATAGTGCCTGATATTAGTACATTATCGCCTGCTTTTAAGCTTTTTACCACCTCTTTATCAAATGGTGCGGTTATTCTTTTGATTTCTGACATTTTAACTCCTTAAATTTCAGCGTCTGCGTGGCGAGCAGCATGGCAGTTGATATTTACAGCTACAGGAAGACCCGCGATATGAGTTGGATACCATTCGACATTGACTTTAACAGCGGTATTATCGCCACCCATACCTTGTGGCCCCACTCCTGTTTGTCTAGCCATCTCAAGAAGCTCGTCTTCTAGTTTTGCGTATCTTTCGTCAGGGTTTCTGCTATCTACTGAACGAACGGCTGCAAGTTTTGAAAGAAGCGCTGCTTTGTCCATTGTTCCACCGATACCTACGCCTACTACCATAGGAGGACAGGCGTTTGGACCAGCTAGTTTAACAGCTTCTAAAAATACCCTTTTAACACCTTCGATCCCATCTGCTGGAACTAACATTTTAAGGATTGATTTGTTTTCGCTACCAAAGCCTTTTGGAGCAACTTTGATCTTAAGTTTATCTCCTGGAACGATGCGTGTATTTATAACCGCAGGAGTGTTATTTGCCGTGTTTTTGCGCTCAAAAAGTGGCTCTGCAACCACAGACTTACGTAAGTAACCACCAACATATCCGTCTGCTACGCCTGCATTTATAGCATCTTCAAGGTAACCACCCTCTATATGAACATCTTGTCCTATTTCTACAAAAACAACGGTCATACCTGTATCTTGACATATCGGAGCAACGCCTTTTTCGGCTAGATCGGCATTTTGTAAAATTTTGCCTATGATGTCTTTACCAAGCGGTGAACTCTCATTTGCTTGTGCTTTTTTAAAAGCTGCTCTCATATCATCAGTAACGACATAACAAGCTTTTTTGCAAAGTTCGCTAACAACTTTTGTTATCTCGTCTGCTTGAACTACTCTCATTTTTCCTCCTTATAGTTCGGTATTGAAATTATACAATTAAAATTAAAATTTCAGTTTAAATATGATTTTTTTTAAGCAAAAGGAGTAAAAAAGAGTAAAATCGTAAATTTTATCAATTTTAAGTAAAATTATCGTATAAATTTTTATATTTAGAAAAAAGAGGAGAGACTACTCTTCCTCTTGTCAAGTTTTCCTACGAATTTTTACACGCAAGATACTAGTGCCGTCCATTTTTCGCACCTCATAGAAGAAATTCTCATCCTCAGTGCGGTCTCCCACAACAGGCAACCGACCGATTAGGTTAAACACATAGCCACCTATGGTAACTTGCTCAGTAGCTTCGTCAAATGTTATACCAAACATCTCTTCGATACTTTCAAGCTCGAACCTACCGCTAAATTCGTAAATATCATCATTTATTTTCTTATACTGTTCGCTGGCATCGTCATGCTCGTCATTCATATCGCCAAGGACTTCTTCCATAATATCTTCCATGGTTAAAATTCCTGAAGTTCCACCATATTCATCAACAACAAGCGCGGCTGATTTTTGCTCTTTGTTCATAAGCAGTATAACCTTGGATATGGAGAGGCTTTCCGGCACGATAAGAAATTCCCTAACTATACCATCAAAATTCCTCTCCTTATCACCAAAGTGTATCTCAAGGATATCGCGAATATGTATCATGCCAAGCACAACGTCTTTGCTTCCGTCTATATAAGGATAGCGGGTGTATTTTGAATCAAAAACTATCTTTAAATTTTCCTCAAAGCCTCTTTGCTTATTTATGCAAACCATATCGCGACGAGGTGTCATTATCTCTTTTGCGACCGTGTCACTAAAGTCGACGGCATTTTTTATGATCTCGGTTTCAAAACTATCAAGAACTCCGCCTTTTAGACTCTCTCCGACTATGATCTTTATCTCCTCTTCAGAGTGCGCAAGGTCGTTTTCTTTAGCCGGTTTTATGCCTAAAATTTTAAGACCCAAGATGGCTAGAGCGTCAAATGTTTTAATCACAGGAGAAAATATAACCCAAAAAACATGAAGAGGTTTTGCTATCCTTAGCACCGATACTTCGGCTTTTGCTATAGCTATAGACTTTGGTATCAGCTCACCCACTACAACATGAAGTAGTGTGATGATAGTAAAAGCTATCGCAAAACCAACCGTGCTAATGAGCAAATCACTCATATCCAAATATTTTTTAAGCGGTCCCTCTATCACTCTAGCAACGGCAGGCTCACCGATCCAGCCAAGAGCCAGCGAGCTAAGTGTTATGCCAAGTTGCGTTGCGCTTAGATAGGTATCAAGCTGGTTTGACATATCAAAAGCAAGCTGAGCGTTTGGAGTTTTTTCTTTTATGAGCTCTTCAAGGCGAGTTTTGCGTATCTTGACAAGAGAAAATTCTGAAAGAACAAAGAAGGCATTTAATAAAATAAATACAACTGCGAGGAATATCATCAAAAGCGAACTGTCGCTACTGGGGTGCAATTATGATCCTTAATGGTTAAAATTTAAAAGCCACATTATAGCAAAAAGTATTTAAATTTCAAAAAATGGTGGCATAAAACCTCTCTTTTGTATTAAATTGCGTAAAACCGTGTATTTATAAAATTCCTCTAAATGCAGTTTTAGCATTTATGATGTCATTTGTGTCAGGATGCAAGGCTGCTTCTTTCCATCTAGCTTCACGTGAAGAGGTGATCTTATAGTGCTTTTTATTGCTAGTTTTTAAAGCCACAACTCTTATCTCGTCTATAAATTTCTGACTTATTGCCCCTTGGGAGATAAATTCTCTAATCACACTATTTTGTCCATCTTCAAGTAGTTTCTTGCCATCCTTTAACGCTTTTGCGGCATGCTCGCTATCAGCTCTAGCTCCAAGAGTTATAAAAAGCCCGACATTTTTACCTTTTATATTTTCTTGTATAAAACGTTTAAAATTCGTATCTATAGTGCCTTTATAGATATAGTAACCAACCGCGATAAAATCAAAATCATCCAAATTTTTAGCTGCTTCGTCACTATAGCACACAGCCTTACAACCAAGCTCACCTGCTATAGCCTTGGCAACTTTCTTTGTGTTGCCGGTTAATGACGAATACACAACTATCTTTTTCATTAAAATATCCCCTTAGCTATCTTTACTATGATCACTTAAATTTACCTGCTTTCGTGCGGATACATTTCTTGCAAGCCTTTTATAACTTTTAAACCAAGGGTATCGTAAGCCGCGCCAAATCCTCTTACAAAACGCCCTTGTTTTAAACTAGCTTTTACGACATAAAAATCTTTCATGTTTTTTATATAAACAAATGCGCTTTCGTTTGGATTTTTTGCGGCTAACTTATCAAAATACTCATCTCTTTTTGCCTCGTCTTTTATAAAATCAACCTCGCATTTTATGCTTAGCCTAACTCTTGCTAAAATAGTCTTTGCAGTACTTTCATCTTCTAAAAATAGCAACGAAGCTTTATTTGGACTAGCTTTTAGTGAAGAGTAGTGCTCGGCAATAGAACTTAGACAAAGGTAAATTTCATCGCCCTCTCTTACAAAGGGGGCATACGAGCTCACGCACTGCCCTTTTGAGTTAAGGCTTGAGATGATGACGGTTTTTAGGCTATCTACAAATTTAAAAACGCTGTCTTGAATTTTATCGAGTGGTTTTTCATTAATTTGCGCGTGCATATTTTTCTCCTATATTAAATTTATCTAGTTAATGATGATTTTGTAAGTTATATTATAGAGTAAAATAAAAATTTAAGTGCAAATTTTTGCACTTAAATTTCTTTTAGAAGTTATTGTATCTTTTTGCTTCCGATATATGTAGCAAAAATTTCTCTTGTGCCGTCTTGTTTGAATAATACGATATCGTATTTATCAGGCTCGCTTCCTTGCTCCATACCTGGACTTTCTAGCGGCATTCCAGGCGCACTTATGCCTATAACGCCCTCTGGTTTTATCTCAAGTAGTTTTTTTATCTCTGCCGCAGGAACATGTCCCTCTACTACATATCCGCTAATAATCGCCGTATGGCAACTTGAAAGCTCGAGCGGAACGTTAAATTTTTTCTTTAGGGCAACCGTATTTTGCACCTTATACTCAATTGTCTCAAAACCGTCTTTTTGCATAACCGCTTCCCACCTAGAACAGCAACCGCAAGTAGGCGATTTATAAACCTCAAGCAAATTCGAACCAAAAGACGAAACCGCAACTAGCGACGCAACTGTCGCAACTTTAACTAAAAATTTCATTTTACTCCTTCGTATTGTAAAATTTTAGTAAATTCTACAAAATAGTTTTAAATTTAAACCAAATAATATACCAAAACTCCTTTACCTGTTTTTTGATATAATTTGCCAAAAATTTGTAAGGGAATTTATGTTTGTTTCATTTTTTAGATCCAAACAATGGTTGTTGTGGGCTTACGGTGGAGCAGCTTTTATCATCGCTTTACTTGTTTACCAAACGCACCTAAATGTCGCCATAAACGAATGGTATAAAAATTTTTACGACATCATGCAAAATATCAAAGATCATACGATAGATGACTTTTGGCGAGAAATTTTTAACTTTATTTATATAGCCATGCCTTATGTTTTGACATATATGGTGATATCGTTTTTCGCAAGCCACTGGGTATTTCGCTGGAGAGAAGCGATGACTTTTAGCTATCTTAAATTTTGGCAAAAATGCGAATACGACGTCGAAGGCAGCTCGCAACGTATACAAGAAGACATTTATCGCTTCGCAAAGATAATGGAAAGTCTGGGTGTTGATGTGCTTCGCGCCATCATGACACTTGTTGCGTTTACACCAGTTCTTTGGGGGCTTAGCTCCAAGGTTGATCTACCATACATCAAAGACATACCCGGCTCACTTGTATGGATAGCACTTGGAGTAAGCATAGGAGGTCTTATCATATCTTGGTTTGTCGGCATTAAGCTTCCTCATCTTGAGTATAATAACCAAAAAGTAGAAGCCGCCTTTAGAAAAGAGCTTGTTTTTGCCGAAAACGACAAGGTTAATTACGCTAGATCAGAGACTATCGTCGAGCTTTTTACGGGGCTTAAATTTAACTACTACCGTTTGTTTTTGCATTATGGCTACTTTAATATCTGGCTTATTTCATTTTCACAAATTTTAGTTATAGTGCCATATATGATAATGGGAAGCGGGCTTTTTACGGGGATGATAACTCTTGGCATACTTGTGCAAGTTAGCAACGCATTTTCACAGGTGCGTAGCAGTTTTTCGGTATTTATATCAAACTGGACAACTATAACCGAACTTAGATCGATATACAAACGTCTAAAAGAATTTGAAGAAAACATCGGCTACAAATAAAAGGAGAACACGATGAGAAAAATTTTACTTACTTTATGTGCAGTTTTAACGCTTTTTACAGGCTGTTTTACAAGCTCTACAGGCGCTGGCACAGTTGGAGCAGACCGAAAACAACTGCTTTTAATATCAGCTGCGGTTATGGACGAGAGTGCGGCGCAAGCTTACGTTAAAACCTTAAGCAGTGCAAAAACAAAAGGAACTTTAAACATAGACCCGGTTCTAACAAAACGTGTTCAAAATATCTCAAAAAGACTAATCGCCCAAACAGGCGTGTTTAGACAAGACGCGTTAAAATGGAACTGGCAAGCAAACGTCATAAACGAAGACACACTAAACGCATGGTGTATGCCCGGGGGTCGCATAGTGGTTTATAGCGGACTTATCACAAAACTAAGTCTAAATGACGCACAAATCGCAGCCGTAGTCGGACACGAGATAGCTCATGCCCTACGAGAACACAGTCGTGAGCAAGCAAGCCACGATCAACTTAAAAATATAGGAATTTTTGCCATATCGCAAGCCGCAGGGCTTGGTGACGTTGGAGCACAAGCTCTAAATATCGCAACACAATACACTATAACACTACCTTTTTCTCGCTCTCACGAAACCGAAGCCGACCATATAGGCACGGAACTAATGGCAAGAGCCGGATATGATCCAAATGAAGCAGTTAAAGTCTGGGAAAAGATGAGCAAGATAGGCGCTTCAGGAGGCGTGCCTGAAATTTTAAGCACTCACCCGTCAAACGAAAGTCGTATAAAAGACTTGCAAGAGATAGCCAAAAAACTAGAGCCTTTATATCTTGCAAGTAGTAAAAAATAAGCCAAAAGGCGGACTTTACCGCCTTACTCTTTATCTTTTTTGATATTAGACAAAAAGTCTTTAGCCGCCTTGTAAGCTCTATCTCCAAATTTCTTAGCCTCGGCTTTTATGTCCATTTGCTTTAGCTCTTCAAATTTCTCATTTGCCTTTTTCTCAAAGTCGGCTATCTTTTCGCCACTATCAAATTCGCTTTTAAATTTCTTACTTCGCTCGTTAAATTCGTTTTTAATATCGTTAAATTTCTCATTTGCCGCGTTTACAAGCGAGGTAATGTTTGGATTTGACTTGATCTCTTCGATACGGTTTCTTATCTCTTCGCTTGCTTGCTCACTCATGCGTTTAAGCCTTGCGAAATTTGTATCAAGTTCGGTATTTAAAATGTTATAAATTTCATTTTTAGCCGAACCGTCTGAAATATCGTCTATATGCCTAAGCATGGCGATAAAGTCCTCATCGATCTTATCAAGCTGCGCTAGTTCACTGTTTAGTTTTAGCTCATCAGGGGCAAATTTGTTTTCATCTTTTAGCTTTTCTATAGCTTTTAAAATTCCCTCCTTTGCGCCATTTACCGAGCCGTCAACCAACTCTTTTGAAAATATATGACCCTCGTTTGCGACTTCACAAGCTGCAACGATGATGGTTTTTGAAATTTCAAGCATTCTGTTTTTGCTAAATTCACCGCCCAATATAGCAACATAAGTCATATTTTTAGCTATTTGCAAGATGGTATCATTTACGTCCTCTGCTCTTTCTATCGTCGTTAAAAATGCACTTTGAGCGCTTTCTTTTAAAATTCCAAGCATTCTAGTTTCGCGGATTATCGCGTTATTTAATAAATTTAATATCTCTTCTTTGCCCTCAAAATCATTTTTAGCAACTACCTCTTCGGCAGTTTCAAAAGATAATTTCAAAGTATTTTTTATCTCTTCTTGTTTTAATTTTATAGCATTTAAAATTTCATCCCTTTTATCATAAAGCGCAAAAAGCTCATCTTCTTTATCGCCAACAAGAGCTTGATTTAGCCCTTCCATGGCATTTTTTAAATTTTTAGCGCTTGCTAAATTTTCCTCTTGCAAGCTTAACAAAACTTCACTCATCTTTGTTTGCAAAGCGTCTTTTAGCTCTCCGCTTTTAACCCCTTTAACGTCTTTGCAGTATTCAAAAGCAAGGGATTTCATACTTGTTAATAGCCCATCGCTGTCTTTATAAATTTTTAAATTACTTTTTAGTTTTTCGATCATTTTTTGCTCCTATAAAACAAATTTTGCACTATGTTTTAGTGCTGAAAATATCTCAAGTCTTTCCTCATCGCCAAAAACAAGAACATTTACGTTATAGCTTGCGTATTTTTTATCTTTGCTAAATTTAGAAAAAACGAGCTTGTGTTCCCTGTTGCCAACTATATCCAAAACTCTCTTTTTCACATCATCTTTTGCGTCAAATATAACCTTGTATTCCCAAAATACAGGATAACTTATGGTTGGTTTTTGATTATTAATGTCGCATATACTCGCCACTTTTACCTCCGCTCTTACTCTCAAGCACGATATCTGTTATTTGCATCGTTTTATCTATCGCCTTTATCATGTCATATATCGCAAGAAGTCCTATGCTAACACCGGTAAGTGCTTCCATCTCAACACCGGTTTTGCCGTTTATCTTCACGCTAACATATAATTTAAATGCATTTATGTCGCCAAGCTCTTCTATGTCACAGTCGATCCCGCTTATAAGCAGAGGATGACACATCGGTATAAGCTCACTTGTCTTTTTCGCACCCATTATAGCGGCGATAACGGCAGTTTGAAGCACTGGACCTTTTTTGCCGGTATTTTCTTTAACGGCGTCAAAAGCCTCTTTGCTCATTTTTATGACGCCGCTTGCTTTTGCTATCCTAAGAGTCGGCTCTTTTGGACTAACATCAACCATTTTTGGACGATTTTTCTCATCTAAATGTGTAAGCATTGTTATCCTTAATTTAGTTTTTGGAATTATAACAAAGAAAGTTAAAAAGAGGGTATAAAAGCAAAAGCCCCCTTGGGGGAAATGGGGGCTTAATTGCTACAAAAAGGAGGTTTTCTTATTCGGACAAGGAAATAATACTATCTTGGTCTAAATTTAAAAACAACTTATTGTTAATAAAACATAATATGTCCGATTTTACTTTTGAAATTTCCAATTTATCCATCGCATTCATGTTTGTAAATTTATCTCTTTAAATTTTCATCTAAAAATTTAATGATGATATTTGAAATTTCATCCTGCACCCACTCGACTCCACCGTGATCCGCGCCCTTTATGATATAAAGCTTGCTTTGCACTCCTGCTTTTAGCAAAGCTTCATGCATGAGTTCTGACTGATTTGGCGACACACGCCTATCTTTATCTCCGACCATTATAAGAAAAGGCGGTGTGTTTTTATTTATATAAGTTATTGGATTAGCAGCGGTTGCGCGTTTAGGATATTGAAGTATACTGCCGCTGGTTCTTGAATTTGTAGCCATACCGTTTAGCCATATAGCCTCAGGTGCGCTGGCTGAGTAATGCTCTTCTTCAAGCTCTTTTTCATATCCGTATCCGATTTTATTAAGGTCAGATAAGCCGTATATATCAATAACCGCTTTAACATCACTTTTTTGATCTAAATTTTCGCCATCTTCAAATTCTTTTAGTCCATTTGTAGTGCCGGTTATCGCGGCTAAATATCCACCCGCAGAATTGCCCATAACAGCTATATGCTCCGGATCTATGCCAAAACACTTGTGGTTCGCTCGTAAAAACCTAATAGCGCTTTTCACATCCATCAATGGCTTGGGAAATGTTACTTCTGGGGCAACGCGATACTCGATACTTGCCACAACATATCCTGCCTCGGCTAATGCCATACGGTTTTGCAAAAATTTAGATTTGTTTGAAGACACAAACCCGCCTCCCGGCACAAACACAACAGTCGGTAAAAGCTCCTTACTAACAGGCTTAATTATATCCATCTCGAGAGCTTTGTTCTTATATCCGTAAATCGGAGGCTGTGCATAAACTAAATTTGATATCATTTCAATTTCTGATTTTTCTATCTTAACATCTATAACTTCGGTATCTTTGTGATTTATGGATAGCGTTTGCGCATTAAGTGACAAACAAGGCATCATCACAACAAACAACATTAAACATTTTAAATACGACTTCATTTCATCTCCTTACATTAAATTATATTTATGTTTATCTTTTTAGCTAAACCTTTTTACTATATAACCAAATTTACTTAACCCACCCCACAAACCATAAAAATACCTAAACTATATATCTGTCTTATTTGTTTTATCCCCCCCCCCACATAACCCATAAGAGAAATACCTTTTTACCGTCTCTCTTATAATCTCTCTTATAATCTTGCCTCTTTCTAATCTCTTTATAATTACGCACTTGCTCATAACTACATAGCATATAGCCATTAAAAGCCTTAGACTTCTAGCACATCTAAAAATACTTAATGCCATTGTTAAACCCAGGTAAATATCTTGCGCAAATAAATAAAAACAAGGATAAATAAATTTAGACCCTCTTTTTATTTATTTATTTATTTAAGTGTAAAGCCTTATTTACTTTGATGATATATGGTATTGACTTCATGATTAAATTTATTAAACTATAAAAACCTTACATATGCCATCTCTAGTAACTAGGCACTGTTTATTAAGCGGTATTTTTTAAAGACTAGTGATATAAAAGAGAAACATAAAGATTAGCACTAAAAAAGCAAAGAGCTAAGCAATTTATGATTTTTCCTGCTTTTATTTATCTCTTGCTTTTGTCCTACTTTAAATTTCTCTATTTTATTATAATGTTTTGTGTATTTATTTTACTCTTAATCTACTTATTTTGTTTAAGCTTTATGCTCTTACTTACTTATTTCCTCTTTGGCCTTCTCTTTTACCTTATCCTTGGCACTGCTTTTAATATCTTTTATCTCACTGCCTTTCTTGCTTGCATTATCTTTTGTCTTACCGGTTTTATTGTTAATATCCTCTTTTAGCTCTTTAGTCTTTTTGGCTGACTTATCTTTTATCTCTTTTACCTTAGGTTGCACTGTCGTCTTACCAGATACTGATATATCATCTTTTAAATTCTCATATGTCTTATCGCCTATGCCACTAATGTTTTTAATATCCTCTATAGAGTTAAATTTATTAGCCTTTCTATACTCTATAATAGCCTCGGCCTTACTCTCGCCTATACCGTTTAAACTCATTAGTTCATCTTTGGTGGCCGTATTTAAATTTATAACGGCAAATGCCTGAGTAGCTAGTAGCGCTAAAGATAGTAGAGTTGATTTAAAAGATAGTTTCATTGTTTTCCTTTGATTTAAGATTGAATTTGATTATAACTTAGTAGGGTAAACGCTTGTTTTACAATACATATAAAGAATAAATTTAATATAAAAAATATGAATATCTAAGATGGGAAATTTATGTTTACCACACCGCTCTTTTAGTTTTGAAAAAGCTCTCACTTATCTATATTTACCGCTAAATTTAACTAGATACTTTTTAGCATTTGTTTGCCGTTAAAATTCTTATTTGTTTAAAATATATACACAAGCTTACTTTTGGATTTATATTATTTATGATATTTTACCTGTCTTTATATTTATACAAATATATTTCAATTTTCTCTAAATTTAGCCTCTAAAATTCCACGAGGTATTATATACTTATTTTTAACTTCACTGCGTTAGTTGCTTTTAGAGAACATAAGTAAAACCATAAATTAAAACTCATTGTTTAGAGCTTAAGTTAAATTAAGCCTAATTTTATACACAAGAAGAAAAACATACACGAAAAATAAAAACAAGCTATCTATTTATCACACCATAGCTTTGGATAACTCCTGTCACATCTAAAGAAGAGTATATAGCATTCATTAAGACCGCCAAGGTTAAATTTATAAGAGCAAAAGATAGTAGACACAAAAGTAATCCGTCTATCACAATAAAACAAAGATAACAATAAAGATAATAAAGAGAAAGAAAAACCACAATAAATAAAAAGCAGTATCATAAAAGATATAAAGCATTAAAGATAGATGTTTTAATTATATGTTTATATAAGTTAAAATCTTAGTTGGTTTAGATCTAATATTAGGTAGTTTAAGATTTTGTATTTGGATAATAAGTAGTAGAATAATTAACAAAGCTCGCAGCGACTTACTTTCCCGACATCCCAGTAAGGGAGAGTATCATCAGCCAGGACGAGCTTAGCTTCTTGGTTCGAGATGGAGCAAGGCGTTTCCTCGTCTGTATAGCCACGAGCAGTGTTAAATAAAGGATTAGTGATTAATCTCTTATTTAACACTGTAGTGATATTTTGTTAAGAGTAAAGCATGTTTATAAAAACATTCTTCTTACTAAGGTTTTATCCTTAACAAGGAAGTGATGCTTAAAAGATAAGCAAACGAGCTATTAGTACTGGTCAGCTAAATGACTTTCATCAATTACACACCCAGCCTATCAAACTAGTAGTCTACTAGAGCTCTTAAAAGAAGATTCATCTTGGAGTTGGCTTCGAGCTTAGATGCTTTCAGCTCTTATCACATCCCAACGTAGCTACTGAGCGATGCCCTTGGCAGGACAACTCATACACCAGTGGTTGGTTCAACCCGGTCCTCTCGTACTAGGGTCAACTCTCCTCAATCTTCTTACGCCCACGGCAGATAGGGACCGAACTGTCTCACGACGTTCTGAACCCAGCTCGCGTACCGCTTTAAATGGCGAACAGCCATACCCTTGGGACCTGCTCCAGCCCCAGGATGCGATGAGCCGACATCGAGGTGCCAAACCTCCCCGTCGATGTGAGCTCTTGGGGGAGATCAGCCTGTTATCCCCGGGGTACCTTTTATCCTTTGAGCGATGGCCCTTCCACACAGAACCACCGGATCACTAAGACCGACTTTCGTCTCTGCTTGACATGTATGTCTCGCAGTTAAGCTGGCTTATACCTTTATACTCTACGAACGATTTCCAACCGTTCTGAGCCAACCTTTGTAAGCCTCCGTTACATTTTGGGAGGCGACCGCCCCAGTCAAACTACCCACCAGACATTGTCCTACTTACGGATAACGTAAGCTAGTTAGCTATCAGAATAAAGAAGAGTGGTATCTCAACAATGGCTCATATACAACTGGCGTCATATACTCAAAGCCTCCCACCTATCCTGCACATCTTTATCCCAATAGCAGTGTCAAGCTGTAGTAAAGGTCCACGGGGTCTTTCCGTCTTGCCGCGGGTAGGAGGAATTTTCACCTCCACTACAATTTCACTGGATCCCTCTTCGAGACAGCTCCCATCTCGTTACGCCATTCATGCAGGTCGGTATTTAACCGACAAGGAATTTCGCTACCTTAGGACCGTTATAGTTACGGCCGCCGTTTACTCGGGCTTCGATCAAATGCTTCGATTGCTCTAACATCATCAATTAACCTTCGAGCACCGGGCAGGCGTCACACCCTATACATCCTCTTACGAGTTAGCAGAGTGCTGTGTTTTTGGTAAACAGTCGGGAGGGACTCTTTGTTGTAACCTTCAATGCTTACGGAGTAAATCCTTCACAAAGTTAGGCACACCTTATACCGAAGATACGGTGCTATTTTGCAGAGTTCCTTGAAGAGAGTTCTTCCACGCGCCTTAGAATACTCATCCCACCCACCTGTGTCGGTTTACGGTACGGGCAACATTATCTAAACTTAGAAACTTTTCTTGGCTCGACAGTATCAGCAATTCACACGCTGTTCCGAAGAACTTTGTGTGCCTGTAGGGTCTCGGCTTAAAAAGATCCGGATTTGCCTGGATCTTAACCTACACCTTTCGACTAGCACTTCCATCCGCTAGCTTGCTTAACTCTAAGCGTCCTTCCATCGCACAATAATGTTGGCATTGGAATATTAACCAATTTTCCATCGCATACCCCTTTCGGACTTTGCTTAGGACCCGGCTAACCCTACGATGACGAGCATCGCGTAGGAAACCTTGGGTTTACGGCGTTGGGGATTCTCACCCCAATTATCGCTACTCATGCCTGCATGCTCACTTGCATCCGCTCCAGTACTCCTTACCGGTATACCTTCAACGCTGAATGCAACGCTCTCCTACCACTTAGTAAAACTAAGTCTAAAGCTTCGGTACTCATTTTAGCCCCGTTATATTTTCCGCGCAGAATCACTAGACCAGTGAGCTATTACGCTTTCTTTAAAGGATGGCTGCTTCTAAGCCAACCTCCTGGTTGTTTCAGTAACTCCACATCGTTTTCCACTTAAATGAGATTTAGGGACCTTAGCTGTTAGTCTGGGTTGTTCCCCTCTCGACGACGGATTTTATCACTCGCCGCCTGACTGCCATGATTACACACTAGGTATTCGGAGTTTGATAGGGTTTGGTACATTGGTGTATGCCCTAGCCCATTCAGTGCTCTACCCCCTAGTGTTACTACATGACGCTATACCTAAATATATTTCGGAGAGAACCAGCTATCACGATGTTTGATTGGCCTTTCACCCCTATCCACAAGTCATCCCATAGCTTTTCAACGCTAGCGGGTTCGGTCCTCCACTGGTTCTTACACCAGTTTCAACCTGCTCATGGATAGATCACATCGTTTCGGGTCTGCAACATCTGACTAAACGCCCTATTAAGACTCGCTTTCGCTACGGCTCCGGGTTTCCTTAACCTCGCCAGACATCACAACTCGCAGGCTCATTATGCAAAAGGCAGTCCATCACCCTGATAAATCATAGGGCTCTGAATGATTGTAAGTAAATGGTTTCAGGTTCTATTTCACTCTGATCACCTCAGTTCTTTTCACCTTTCCCTCACGGTACTTGTGCGCTATCGGTCTAGTAGTAGTATTTAGGGTTGGATCGTGGTCGACCCAGCTTCAGACAGGATATCACGTGTCCCGCCCTACTCAGGATACTGCTAAGTAAAACAAAGTTTTCATATACGGGGGTATCACCCTCTACGCCTAAGCTTTCCAGCTTATTCTATTAACTAAGTTTAGTCTATGTTGCAGTCCTACAACCCCGTTAGTAAACTAACGGTTTGCCCTCTTACGCGTTCGCTCGCCGCTACTAGCGTAATCTCTATTGATTTCTCTTCCTGTTGGTACTAAGATGTTTCAATTCCCAACGTTCGCTCCATTATATGGTAACTGACATCGCTATCAGTTGGGTTGCCCCATTCGGAAATACCCGGATCAAAGCCCCTTGACGGCTCCCCGAGTCTTATCGCAGCCTGGCACGTCCTTCGTCGCCTCTACTAGCCAAGGCATCCACCACTTACTCTTAGTAGCTTACCTTTTTTAGTATATATTATATTCTAATTCGCATCACTTCCTTGCTAAAGATAACCACCTATACTTCGCAAAGTAGCAAAGCTACTTTTTACGACAAGGAGTATAAATACTCCCTTGACCCACCTAAAGCACACCGCTTCTTACTGAAGCGCCGTAAATTTAGAATCAAGCTTTATAGTTTTTAGTTATTACATCTAGTATCTTAAACTCCAAGACGGAAAGCATTGACAGATAGTATAGATAAGTTTTAAATCCTATAGTATCTTGTGATGTCAAACTTCTGCAATTTAATGCAATGAGTTTAGATATCTAAATCTTTAACAAGTCCTGTAAAATTGTTTTTATTAAAACTTGCTTGTGACTCTTAACAATAATAAATAAAAGAACATTAGATTAAAAAATCTAAATCAAATTTTTGAAATTTAAAAACTTGATTTAGATTTCATAAGCCGATAAACTATTTAAGCACAATCTATTAAATTGGGGATGTGATTATAGCTAATAAATCTTATAATAATCTTTATGGTGGGCCTAACAAGACTTGAACTTGTGACCTCACCCTTATCAGGGGTGCACTCTAACCAGCTGAGCTATAGGCCCTCTTTAATAAAAAATCTGGTGGAGAATAGCGGGATCGAACCGCTGACCTCCTGCGTGCAAAGCAGGCGCTCTCCCAGCTGAGCTAATTCCCCATATTATCTATCTAATCTAAAACTAGAAAGATAAATCTTTATTAGCCGTCAATCTTTCAAAACTAAACAAGGATCGATTGAGTAAATACTAAGGTTAGTTAGTATTTAAATTTTCCTTTGATGAATATCTTGTGAGAGAATATTCATTGTACTCTAGAAAGGAGGTGATCCAACCGCAGGTTCTCCTACGGTTACCTTGTTACGACTTCACCCCAGTCGCTGATTCCACTGTGGGCGGTAGCTAGTTTAGCATTCCGACTTCGAGTGAAATCAACTCCCATGGTGTGACGGGCGGTGAGTACAAGACCCGGGAACGTATTCACCGTAGCATGGCTGATCTACGATTACTAGCGATTCCGGCTTCATGGAGTCGAGTTGCAGACTCCAATCCGAACTGGGACATATTTTATAGATTTGCTCCATCTCGCGATATTGCTTCTCATTGTATACGCCATTGTAGCACGTGTGTCGCCCCGGACATAAGGGCCATGATGACTTGACGTCGTCCACACCTTCCTCCTCCTTGCGAAGGCAGTCTCATTAGAGTGCTCGGCCGAGCCGTTAGCAACTAATGACGTGGGTTGCGCTCGTTGCGGGACTTAACCCAACATCTCACGACACGAGCTGACGACAGCCGTGCAGCACCTGTCTTAACATTTCTGCAAGCAGACACTCTTCCATCTCTGGATGATTTGTTAGATATCAAGTCCGGGTAAGGTTCTTCGCGTATCTTCGAATTAAACCACATGCTCCACCGCTTGTGCGGGTCCCCGTCTATTCCTTTGAGTTTTAATCTTGCGACCGTACTCCCCAGGCGGTATACTTAATCCGTTAGGTGCATTACTGCCATGACTAGCATAGCAACAACTAGTATACATCGTTTAGGGCGTGGACTACCAGGGTATCTAATCCTGTTTGCTCCCCACGCTTTCACGCCTTAGCGTCAGTTGAGTTCCAGCAGATCGCCTTCGCAATGGGTATTCCTGGTGATCTCTACGGATTTTACCCCTACACCACCAATTCCATCTGCCTCTCCCTCACTCTAGATTATCAGTTTCCCAAGCAGTTCTATGGTTAAGCCATAGGATTTCACAAAAGACTTGATAATCCGCCTACGCGTCCTTTACGCCCAGTGATTCCGAGTAACGCTTGCACCCCCCGTATTACCGCGGCTGCTGGCACGGAGTTAGCCGGTGCTTATTCGTTAGGTACCGTCATGGTTCTTCCCTAACAAAAGGAGTTTACGCTCCGAAAAGTGTCATCCTCCACGCGGCGTTGCTGCTTCAGGGTTTCCCCCATTGAGCAATATTCCCTACTGCTGCCTCCCGTAGGAGTCTGGACCGTGTCTCAGTTCCAGTGTGACTGATCATCCTCTCAGACCAGTTATGCGTCATAGCCTTGGTGAGCCATTACCTCACCAACTAGCTGATACAATATAGCCTCATCCCTTAGCGAAAAACTTTCCCGACTTAACTTATATTAAGAAGGAGTATAGAGTATTAGCAGTCATTTCTAACTGTTGTCCTCTACTAAGGGGCAGATTAGCTATACATTACTCACCCGTGCGCCACTAAGATTAAATAGCAAGCTACTTAATCTCCGTTCGACTTGCATGTATTAGGCACGCCGCCAGCGTTCACTCTGAGCCAGGATCAAACTCTCCATATAATTTATATGAAGTTTTTAATCTAAAAACTTTTGTTTTTTATTTATTAGTTTTAGTTTGCTAAGATAGCAAACTGGCTCAATCGATCACTTGTTTAGATTTCAAAGATTGACTAATAGTTTAACATTAATAATTTAAAAGAACAACGATAAAAAGGAAAGCTTTATTAACTCAAGAAGGTTAAAAGTGGTTTCTCTCAACTCGTGAGCTGGAATTATACAGGCATGATGCTTAAAGAAAGATTAAAAAGAGAGGGGAGATTGAAAAAAGTTGGGAAAAATTTAGAATGGGAAATTTTAGAGGAAAGATAGTGGGGTGTGCTTACATTATTATAGTGTAATTTCCATTCATATTACAAAAACCATTACATAATAATCATAAATCATCAAACAATTGACGTTTAAACCTCAAAAACATTAACTCTTAACACAAACCAACAATAAATATTGAGAAAGAAATATAAGAAAAGAATAAATCACTGGCGGATAGAGAGAGATTCGAACTCTCGGTGAGTTGCCCCACACACGCGTTCCAGGCGTGCTCCTTAAACCGCTCGGACATCTACCCTTATTTGAAGAGATGTATTATATCAAATTTTATAAGCAAAATGTTGTCTTAAAATCGATTTCATATATTTTTATATTTAAAATGAAACTAATTTTTGTTTAAACTAGATATATCCATAATGTATTAATTATAAATATTTCAACAAGATCGGTATTTAATATGAAAATAAAGTAATAAGTTTGTAAATAAAAATATTTTTTAATTAAATAAATGTTATAATCACTTTCAAAAATATTTAGGGAAAAATTTGCATTCTACTATTATTCTTGCTCTTTTACTTATTATACTTGGTATTTTTTCATTATTTGTCGGCGTGCTTGATGTGCAAATAGAAGGGATTTTAAAAGGTGATACGCAGCAGATACATACTCTGTTAGCATCACGCCTACCACGTCTTTTAGCCATAGTTTGCACCGGAGTTGGTTTGAGTGTAGCAGGTCTTATCATGCAGCAACTTTGCATGAATAAATTCGTCTCTCCGACCACTGGCGGCACGATCGCCTCGGCACAACTTGGGATATTGATAGCCCTTATCTTTATGCCGGACTCCACGCTTTACTCAAGAGCATTTTTTGCATTTTTAACCGCAATGGTAGGAACATGGATATATGTGGCTTTTATACAAACTATCAAATTTAAAGATACCGTTATGGTGGCACTTGTGGGAATAATGTTTAGCTACGTAATAGGTGGTATCACAAATTTTATCGCCTTTAAATACGATATGGTGCAAGTGCTTTCTACCTGGCTTACGGGTAGTTTTTCCCTCATACTTAGAGGCAGGTACGAGATAGTTTATATGGTAGTTCCGCTTGTCTTTGTGGCGTTTTTATTTGCAAACCACTTTAATATCGTCGGCATGGGAAGGGATTTCTCTAAAAATTTAGGCGTTCCTTATAATGTTGTGCTGTTTTTTGGACTAAGCATAGCTTCGATGCTTACCGCTTGTATCGTGGTGGTTGTGGGCACTATCTCATATATCGGTTTAATTGTGCCAAATTTGGTAACGATGTTTAAGGGCGATAAACTTCAAGGAACTCTGCTTGATACTGCTCTTTTTGGAGCTGTCTTTGTGCTTATTTGCGATCTCATCGGACGCGCACTTATCTCACCCTACGAACTTCCCATAGAGCTTATTGCCGGGATTGTAGGAAGTGCGATATTTATCGGACTTTTGATCTTTAAACTAAAAACTCCAAGAAAGCGTGTAAGACTAGCTGCAGGCAAAACACAAGAAAGTTGCCAAAAATGAAAGCTCTAGCTCATAAAAAACGCATTTTAATTCTTGTCCTGGCTACGATGATCTTTTGGGCATTTTATTTATTTTATGATATAAATTTTAAATTTTTTGAATACTATATGAGTATACGACTGCCAAAATTGGGTGCTATCCTGATTACTGCATTTTGCATAGGTGCAGCAACTCTTGTTTTTCAAACTATCATTAACAACACGATAGTAACACCTTGTCTACTTGGGATGAACTCACTTTATCTTGTCATCCATACCACGATTGTGTTTTTTCTTGGTTCGACAAGCGTCTTTGCAAGTAACAAATACATAAGCTTTTTTTGCGACCTTGTGCTTATGGGCACTATGGCTACGATAATTTATAGCTATTTGTTTCGCGTAACTAAATTTAATGTTTTATACGTTTTACTTGCAGGAACCGTTATGGCGACCTTTTTTCTATCGCTTCAAAGCACGATGGTTCGCATAATGGATCCAAACGAATACGAAACGCTTTTGGCGACCTTGGTTGCTAGTTTTAGCCACGTAAATGCCGACATTTTAGGCATTGCTTTTATTTTGGTTGTTTTTCTAACGCTTTTTTACAAAAAAGAGCTTGAGGTACTTGACGTGATAGCTCTAGGCAAAGAGCGAGCCATAAATTTAGGCGTTGACTACGACCGCGTCATATCAAAATTACTACTTGGCGTTACGCTCTTTATAGCTATAGCTACTGCTCTTGTCGGACCTATATCATTCTTAGGTCTTATAATCGCAAATTTAGCAAGACAAATTTTAAAAACATATAAACACTCCTATCTAACTCTAGCTGCGGCGCTTGTGGGCATGATAGTTTTGGTTTGTGGGCAGTTGATAGTTGAGCGAATTTTTGACCTTGCGATACCGATCTCGGTATTTGTAAATATCGCGGGAGGAATTTATTTCTTATATCTTTTACTGGCAAACAAAGGAAATCAATGAAAATCAGAAATTTAATCAAAAAATACGGCGATACGAGCGTCGTAGACGATGTTAGCCTTGATATACATCGCGGCAAGATAACATCTTTTATAGGTCCAAATGGTGCCGGTAAATCAACCATAATGCACATGATCTCACGTCTTATACCAAGCGACGGAGGAGAAATTTTACTTGACGGCAAAAATTTAAGTCACTATAAAAGCAAAGAGCTGGCTAAACACTTGGCGATATTAACGCAAAGCAACAATTTAGCGATGAAACTTACAGTTAGAGAGCTTGTGAGCTTCGGGAGATTTCCATATAGTGGCTCAAAACTAACCAAACAAGATATAGATATCGTAGATGACGCACTTTTAAAAATGCAATTAATGGAATTTGAAGATAGGTTTTTAGACGAACTTTCCGGAGGACAGCGCCAACGAGCCTTTATAGCTATGATAATTGCACAAGATACAGAATTTGTCTTGCTTGACGAGCCGACAAACAACCTTGACATCTATCACTCGATCCAGATGATGAAAAATATCAAATTTTTATCTACAAATTTAGGCAAAACAGTGATCATCGTGCTTCACGAGCTAAATTTAGCGGCGTTTTATTCGGATTATATCTGCGCTTTTAAAGACGGCAAGCTGGTCAAACATGCCCCGACAAATGAGATCATCACAAAAGAGAATTTGGCTGAAATTTATAACGTGGACTTTGAAATTTTAGACATCCACGGCAAACCGTTATCGATTTATTTTTAATTTTTTAAGGAGTATGTATGAGAAAATTTTTACTTAGTTTCGCCATTATCGGCGCTATAACAGCACTTTTTAGTGCGGATTTAGTGGAAATAAATACACTAAATGCAAAAAAGCAAAGCATAAACATAAAAGTTCCGTTAAAACCAAAACGCGTAGCAGTAATTGATCTTGCTACGCTTGATACGATCGATGCGCTCGGTTTTGGCAAAAATGTCGTTGCAATGCCAAAAGCACAAAAGATAGATTATCTATCGCGATACACAAACGATAAAAATATCATAAACATCGGCACAGCAAAAGAGATAAATATGGAAAAGCTGATGTCCGCACAGCCAGATATTATATTTATAGGTGGCAGACTACAGCCAAAATTTGACGAGCTTTCTAAGATCGCACCGGTGGTATTTTTGGAGATAAATTACGAAAAAGGTAGCTTTGAGAGCATAAAAAACAACATTTCTACGATAGCTAAAATTTTTGATGCAGATGAAAAAGCAAAAGAGAAAATTTTAGAATACGAAGCTAGACTAAATAAGATCAAAGAGCTTGCAAATGGCAAAAATGCCATCATCGGGCTGGTTACAAGCTCAAGCTTTCATACCTTAGGCAACTCGAAACGTTGCTCACTTATCACAACGGATGGAGGATTTACAAATTTGGCAAATGATATTAGTTCAACTCACGGCAACGAGTCCTCTTTTGAGCTTTTAGTAAAGCTTAACCCGCAATATCTTTTCGTGCTCGATAGAGATAGTGCCATATCAAAACCGGGCGCAAAAGTCGCTCAAGAGGTTATGGATAATGAACTTGTAAGAAAAACAAAGGCATTTAATAACGGTAAAATTTTCTATCTTTCGCCTGCACCTTGGTATCTTAGCGAGGGCGGCATAAGAGCCACTGATATCATGCTAAGCGATATCGAAAAAGCATTAAAATAATAAATTTAAGCCGGCAAAGTATCTCCTGCCGGCTCACTTATATAAAAACATAAAACAAAAACACACCCAACATCAAGCGATACACCACAAACGGCACCATGCTTGCACGAGAGATAAGCCCCATAAATAACTTCACGCAGATATACGCACTAACGGCACTTAAAACAAAGGCCAGGCCAAGATCTGTCCACTCGTAAGTTGTATTTGATTTAATAAGTTTTATCGTTTCAAGTCCTCCCGCAAGAAGTATGATAGGAATTGACATCAAAAACGAAAAATTTGCACTTGTGATTCTATTAAAACCTAAAAACAAAGCAGCCGTTATGGTAATACCCGAGCGAGAAACACCCGGGATTAAAGCTAAAGCTTGAGCTACACCTATGATAAGCGCGATTTTTATCGTGATATTTGCTTCGCTTTTAAGCCCGGGCGATTTATCGGCAAGATAGAGCATGATACCAAAAATAATAGTCGTAGTGGCTATAACAAAACCGCTTCTTGCGTATTGCTCTATCAAGTCCCCACATGCAAGACCAAAAATTCCAGCAGGTATGGTCGCAAAACCTACCGCATACACAAGCATGCTTTCGCCAACCATTTTGCGCTGTCTTATAGATGATAAAAAGTCGCTCAAAAGCTTAAAAATTCTATCTTTAAAATAAAAAAGTATAGCCACAAGCGTGCCTACATGCACAGCAACGTCAAAAGCCAAGCCCTGATCTTGCCAGCCAAATAGTTTTGGCACAAGCACAAGATGAGCGGAGCTTGATATAGGCAAAAATTCGCTTATGCCCTGCACAAGCGAAAGGATTACGATCTGAACAATGTCCATGAAACGCCTTTTAGTTTAAGCATTAATTCAACACATCTTTTACAAAGTCAGTAAGCTTCTCCGGTGTAAATCCAAAATGCTCAAACAAGGCTTCTGCCTTACCTGAAGCGCCAAAGCTCTTCATGCCGTAAACATGATCGGCAAATTTATACCACTCAAGACCGCTTGAAGCTTCAACGGCTATAACGGTTGTATTTTGATCTAAAATTTTATTTATGTATTCGCGAGGTTGTTCGCAAAGCAGGTCAAAACAAGGAGCTGAAACAACATTTACCCCGATGCCTTGCGCACATAAATCTTCGGCAGCTTTTAAACAAAGTCCTACCTCACTACCGCTTGCAATAAACGTGATCTTTGGGTCTTGTGAGTTCTTAAGTAGGTAAGCGCCATTTTTTACTTCGCCATACACACTTTTTTCAAGCGCCACAAGAGCTTGACGAGATAAGACAAATGCACTTGGGGCATTTAAATTTAAAGCTGTTTTCCAGCAAGCCACGTTTTCAACGCCGTCGGCAGGACGAAATGTATAAAAATTCGGCATAGCTCTAAACTGGCTAAGCTGTTCTATAGGCTGATGTGTAGGTCCATCTTCACCAACGCCGATACTGTCATGCGTAAATACAAAATAATGCTTTAGACTCATAAGTGCAGCAAGTCTTGCGCTCGGCTTTAGGTAGTCGCTAAATATAAAAAATGTCGCACTAAAAGGCAAGAAAAGACCATATCTTGCAAATGCGTTATTTATCGCCGCCATCGAGTGCTCACGGATACCAAAATGGATATTTTTACCGTATGGGAAATCCCCCATGCCTTTTAATTCAGTTTTGTTTGACGGAGCAAGGTCGGCGCTACCACCAATAAACCCCGCAATGGAATTTGCAATAGCATTTAAAATTTGACCGTTACTATCTCTTGTCGCCATTTTTTTACCACTAAAATCAGGGTAATTAATAGTACTAAAATCAGGCTTTAAAAGTTCATTTAAAATTTTAGCCTTATCGTCATCGAGGCTTAAAAGCTGCTTGTTCCACTCAGCTTGCGCTAAATCGCCCTTTTCAACAGCCCCTCTAAATCTCAAAAGTACATCTTCATCAACGTGAAATTTAAGTTCAGGATTAAATCCTGCGGCAATTTTTGCGGATTTGATTATCTCTTCGCCAAGTGGAGCGCCGTGGCTATGGTGGCTTCCTTCGAGTTCACCGGCTCCTTTTGCTATGCGAGTATTTGCGATGATAAGATACGGCTTGTCTTTGTTTTGAGCTTCACTAAGCGCAAATTCGATCTCGTCGTAATCATGCCCGTTAATACGCGCTACTTCAAAGCCTTGTGCTTCAAAACGAACTTTTACATCCTCGTTCCATGCTATAGCGGTATCGCCTTCGATAGTTATTGAATTTGAGTCATATATTATTACTAGGTTATCAAGACAAAGTCTGCCGGCTAGCGCACATGCCTCATAGCTTATACCTTCTTCTAAGTCGCCATCCCCGCAAAGACAGTAGACTTTATGGTTGATTATCTCATTTTGGGGCGTATTTAACACGTTTGCAGCGTATTTAGCAGCCATTGCAAAACCTACGGCATTTGCCACACCTTGACCAAGAGGACCTGTTGCCACTTCAACACCCGGAGTATGAATTTCAGGGTGTCCTGCCGTTTGTGAGCCCAATTGGCGGAAATTCTTAAGATCTTCTAGGCTAACATCATATCCGCTAAGATATAAAAAGCTATAAACCAAACTGCTTGCATGCCCGCCGCTAAAGACCAATCTATCGCGGTTTAGCCAAGTTGGATCTTTTGGGTTGTGCTTTAGATGTTTTGAAAGCACGCTCATAATATCAGCAAGCCCCATAGGCGCGCCTGGGTGTCCGCTGTTTGCCGCTTGAACCATATCGGCACATAAAAATCTTATCGTATCAGCTTGTTTTTGTAACATATTTTAACCTTTCAAATGCTTGTTTATCAAATTTTCTATCACGTCTTTTATGCCTGCTTTAAGTGACCGCAAGTCCTCTTCAACCCGCCGTATTAGCTCATTTTTACTCTCTATAGCGCCCTTGACACCGAGCAAATTTGTAAATGAATTTTTATCCGTATCATTGTTTACAGGCTTGCCTGCTTCATTCTCATCGCTTATCACATCTATGATGTCATCTTGTATCTGAAATGCAAGTCCCAAATCAAGCCCGATATTATAAATTTTTTCGCATTCAGTCTCACTTAGCTCTGCTATAACTGCAGCCATTTTTAAGCTAGCGGCGATAAGCTTTGCGGTCTTGTGTATGTGAAGAAATTTTAGTTCGTCAAGACTTAGTTTTTTATCCGTTAGACCTAGTCTTTGTTTTGCAGCTACTATGTCCTTCTTGTCGGTATTTTCATAAAAACAATCCAACGCCTGACCAAGCACCATGCCGTTAGCTCCGGCATTTTGACTTAAAATTTCAACACATTTTATCCTAACTTCGGGACTTAAATTTGAACGTGAAATTTCATAGAAAGCGTGCGTATTTAACGCATCTCCGGCAAGTATCGCCGTAACTTCGTCATACATTATGTGAAGGGTAGGTTTTCCGCGTCTTAAAGCGGCATTGTCCATAGACGGCAGATCGTCGTGTATGAGCGAATACGTATGCATCATCTCAAGCCCTAAAGCAACCCTCATAGCCTCTTGTGTTAGCTCCGGACGCAAAGCATTAACCGTGCCCAAAAGCAGCTGTGCCCTAAAATGCTTACCGCCAGCCTTTAGCATCTGCGCTAAAGCCTCTTCATAATAAGGATGAAAGCTAGGGGCTTTTGGCAAATTTTCATTTAAAAAATTTATAAAATCATCAAGCAAACTCACTTTGGCACTCTCGCAAAAAATTCAAAGTCATCTCTTGTAAAAAGCAGAAGAAAGTTTTGTTTTTCTCCTATTTTTTGTAGTAATTCGCCTCTATTTTTCACCATATCTTTATCTACTTGAAGAATTCTATCTTTTACTTTTATGCCAAAAATTTGGGCGTTTGAGTCTGGAGTAACGTGTGTTACAACCAAATTTGCATTAACCCTTATGCCATAGTCGGTTAAAATTTTATCATCACCATAAAGCTCTATATTTTCAGGCATGGCGTTTAAATTTTTTAATTTTTGACTATCTGGGATAAGAGCCTCTAAACTTTGACTAAATTTTAAATTACCAGAAACAGGAACTTCAAAAAAATACTGAGCGCCTTCGCGTTTTACTACGATATTTAGTTTTGAGCCTTTTGGCGCAAAAAGTATCATTTCATTTACTTCTCTTAGACTTTTGGGACTAACTCCGTTTATACTCACGAGCTCATCATTTACCATGAGTGCCTTTGCGCGACCGATAGGATCAACCTTTTGCACGTAAAATTTACCATCTCTTGGCTCAAAAGTCGCCCCGATATCACCATAATATACATCATCATATGCAGCGAAATGCTTTAAATACCTGTTTGGTATAAATTTGTCGGCACCAACCGTTATACCAAGCATCTTGCAGCAAGCAGTATTTAGCTCATCTGTGGCATTATGCTCAAAACTCATCGTATCAAAATCTCCCAAATTTACACCAAGAGCCTTGATGTGTCCCATTTTGCTGTTGTTGTTATCGCTTAAAACTCCTATCCATGTGCTTTTCTTAACGCGCTCATCATTTGTTTCATCAGCCATACTCGCAGGAGATAAAGTCTTGTCCGAGCGAACAAGATAAAGCTGTAAATAAGGGTCAAATTTCACATAGTTGTTTATCGGAGCCTCGCCATTTTTAGGAACAGCGATAAGATCTTTCGTGATAGCTACACCAAAGTGTTTATTCACAGAGACTATCGAGTCTTTGTTTTTTTCATAACAAGCGTTAAAGTCCTCTTGAGTAGGACGAGGATCGGCAAAGGCTACGATAGATAATACAAAAAATAAAATAAATGTTTTCAAATTTTTTACCTTATAGCTTAAGTCCGCCTAGACCGCCAAGCATCCTGCCAGCCATCGCCTTTTTATCGTCTTCTGTCATTTTTATGACGTCGTTTATGGCACTTATGAGTAAAATTTGCAAGCTCTCTTTATCCTCAAGCAAACTATCATCAATACTAATATCTAAAATTTCGCCTTTGCCGTTTGCTTTTACACTTACAAGCCCACCGCCACTCTTTGCTCCAAATTCACGTGCGCTGCTCTCGTCTTCAAATTCTTTTGCCTTTTTCTGAACTTCTTCAAGCATCGCACCCATTTTTGAAAAATCAAGACCCTCAAACATAAATTTTCCTTTTAATTTTGCCCGATTATATCAAATTTGAGCTTATATAAATTTATTTTTAAGTTTATAACGGCAATAAAATGTAAAAATTTAAACTCCTAAACTATCTCGTTTTTAGCATTGACATGAACAATGGTTGGTTTAAAATCCTTAGCCTTTTTAGCCTTTATGCTAGCGTAAGCTACGATGATAACAGTATCCCCAACACAAACTTTGCGGGCTGCTGCACCATTTAGGCATATCTCTCCATCCTTGCCGCCTGCTATCACATATGTGCTAAAGCGCTCGCCGTTATTTACGTTTAAAATTTCAACCTTTTGGAACTCACACAAATTTGCAGCCTCTATAAGCTTATCATCTATAGTTATCGAACCGACATAATTTAAATTTGCGTCGGTAACAGTAGCGCGGTGTATTTTACTAGACATTACTTCTATTCTCAATTTTAATTCCTTGTTTAAATTTTAAGCAGCTCTAAAACCGTCTCTTTATCACTAAAATGATGTTTTACGCCGTTTATCTCCTGATAGTCCTCATCGCCTTTACCAAGTATAACTAACGTATCATCTTTGTCAAGAAGATCAAGCCCGAGCTTGATGGCTTTTTTGCGATCGCTTTCAAGAATGACAGTGTTGTTCATGTTCATTCCTGCACAAATTTCATCTATGATCGTCTCGGGTTCTTCGCTACGCGGATTATCACTTGTTACGATAGAAATTTTAGCGTATTGTTGCGCTATTTTCCCCATTTTAGGTCGTTTTGTCCTATCCCTATCGCCTCCAGCACCAAAAATTACAATCAAATTTAAATGTCTAAGCGCATTTAAAACCTTTTGCATGCCGTCTGGCGTATGCGCAAAATCAACAATAACAAGCGGCTTTTGGCTAACAACTTCCATGCGACCTGCAACGCCTTTAAATTTATAAATAGCTTCTTTAAGGGATGGTATTTTTACATCCTCAAGTAGCAAAATAGCTCCGATAGCCGCCGTTAAGTTATAGAGGTTAAACTCTCCTTGGAGTGACGAAGCTAGCTCAAATTCGCCTTTTGGAGTTTTCATAAGAGCTTTTATGCCGTCTTTAAGATCGTATTTTAATGAGGCAAAATCCGAGTCTTTTTTAAGAGAGTATGTGTATGAATTTATAGGGTTAAACTCTATACCGCCCTCATCATCGATGTTTATTAGCTTTAAACTATCGTCACTTAAAAATTTACTCTTAACTTTGGCGTATTCTTGCATGCTTTTATGATAGTCAAGATGGTCTTGAGTTAAATTTGTAAAAATTTTAAGAGCAAACTTTAACCCCTCGACGCGATCTTGATCGATAGCGTGAGAGCTCACTTCCATTACAAAATACTTACAACCAAACTCATTGGCTTGCTTTAAATACTCAAGCGTTTGCAAAACCGGACTTGTTGTTAATGACTTTGCATCTATACGCTTTGAATGCAAAAATGCACCGCAAGTGCCAGAAAGCGCGGACTTGTATCCAAGTTGCATAAGTGTTTCATAGATGGCCCATGCGGTCGTAGTTTTACCATTCGTACCGGTTATGCCTATTATTTTTATATTTTCATCGATACCTAAAAGCTTTTTACACTCATCTACGCTAATAATCTTTGCGCCGTTACTTTGAGCGCTCTCTTTAAATTTAGCATTTGATTTTGTAAGCACAAAAAAACAACCACTCTCGCACTCGTTTGAATTATCGGTTACATAGCTATTTGCTAGAGAAATTTTCATTATCTTGTCTCTTTTGTATCTCTTTTAAAAGTGCACCTATGCGCTCATCTCCGCCAAACATCACTGTGGCACTCTCAAGGTAGTTCATACTCATCTCAAGAAAATTATTTTTTATCAAATTTTCTAAAAAATCCAAAAAATCATCTTTGTTTGATATTATAACCTTGGTTGAAAACATTATATTTTCAAAAACTTTTTTAAAATTTCCTTCACGCCAAACCGCTTCCATAAAATCCTCATAGCTTATGGCATCTTGCTCTTCAATATCAAAATCTGGCTCTATCTTAGACTCTAAAACTTCCAATATCTCGTCAAAATTTTCATTTGTCTTACCTAAGATATCCTTACCCATGAAATATTCAAAAAGCATTTTTGCCTCATCAGGGCGTTCGCTCGCAAGTGAGCAAAGCTGGATAAGATATAACAAGCTTTCATCTTTAGTTTGCGCATATCCAAGCGAAAAATAAGTCATCGCGTCTTCAAATTTTGACTTCTTAAAATTTTTAATCCCTAACTTTTTATAATCAATCAAATTTTACCTCTTCCCCAATAGGTATATTGACAACCTCGAGTTCAGGATGAATATCTATGCGAAGTTGGCGTTCTACACCGTATTTTAAAGTAGTTCCGCTCGCGGCACAACCATGGCAGTGTCCGGTTAGTCTTACATAAACTTTGCCATTTTTTATACCTAAAAGCTCCATACCACCGCCATCGGCTTCAAGCATAGGTAAAACTTTTTGCAAACTTATGCCAACTGGTTTTAATAATTCTTCGTCTGTAAATGGTATCATTTTAATCCTTCTATTTTTTAGATATTATACACAAAATATGAAAAATAAATTTTAAAAGAGTTGATTTTGTGGGTATTTAAGAGCAAATTATCACTTAAATTTGATATATCAAAGATGGGTTTTATATTTATTACTACAAGAAATTTAGATGATGAATTATATAAAAATTAAACTATAAATTTATAAATTGAAAGTTGTTTTTTGGATATTAAAAGATGTTTTGTAAAGGATATGAAAGAAGAGGGACGAGCCCTCTAGATATTACTCGCTAACTAGCTCTATATAAGCCATTTCGGCAGCATCGCCACGTCTAACACGAGTTTTAATTATTCTTGTATAGCCACCGTTTCTACCAACGTATTTTGGAGCTATTTCTACAACTAATTTATTTGTAGTTTCTTTATCTTGCAAGCTTGCAAAGACAGCTCTATGAGCATTAAAATCACCTTTTCTTGCTCTTGTGATAAGCTTTTCAATATAACTTCTAAGCTCTTTTGCTTTTGGTAGAGTTGTTTCTATCTTACCGCTTTTTATGATTGCAATTGCTAGATTTTTAAGCAATGCAGCGCGATGAGATGAAGTACGACCCAATTTTCTATATCCGTGTTTGTGTCTCATTTATCTATCCTTGTTTTTTTATACGCTCATTTGCGATTTTAGCTCAGCAATTTTCTTTTTGAGCTGCTCTTTACTATCTTTTAAGATATCAGTTCCAACAGGATAACCGATCTCTTCCATAACGGCTTTTATCTCTTCAAGAGATTTTTTGCCGAGGTTTTTTAGCTCTTTAAGTTCGTTTTCATCCATCAAGGCAAGTTCGCCAATGTATCTAATTTCAGCTTTATCTAGGCAGTTAAAACTTCTAGCACTTAAATTTAGCTCTTCAACATTTGAAAGCAATTTACCGTGCTCACCGCCTACACTTGAGTTAGAAACAGGCATATTTACATCAATATCTAAAACACCCTTAAATACAGACATTTGCTGATACATAGCCTCTAAGCAGTGTTTAAATGCCTCAATAGGCCCAACTTGTCCATCTGTAGTGATTGTAAAAACAATCTTTTCAAAATCAGGATTATCTTCAACCAAAACGCTCTCGATGTCGTATACAGCCTTTTTAACAGGAGTAAAAAACGCATCAAGCGCTATATAGTCTTCTTCCATCTCGTCGCGAATTTCTTCGCTAGGAACATATCCTATACCCTTTTGAATAATAACACTGAAATTTAATTCAGCATCTTCGTTTATGGTTGCAAGATAAGCATCTGGATTAACTATCTCAACTATATCATTGTTAAGATCGGCTCCAGTTATCTCTTTTGGCCCCTTAAAGCTATACTCGATAACTTCTCTATCAGAGTCATTTTTAAGCTTAAAGCGTATCTTTTTTAAATTTATAATAAAAAAGGCAACATCCTCAAGCATACCGCGCATGCTATCAAATTCATGACTTACGCCCTTTATTTTAACACCTGTAGGCGCAAAACCTACGGTGCTTGTATAAAGAAGACGACGAAGCGGATGAGCAAGAGTTACTGCATAACCCGCCTCAAACGGATATGCGGTAATCTTAGCCACATTTTCACTTACACTTTCAACTTTTATCTCAGTAGGCATATAAGCTGATGTAGTAATTTTTCTCATCATTATATCCTTTATTATTTTGAGTAAAGCTCTACTATGAATCTTTCCTCGATTGGAATGATAACCTCTTCTCTTTCAGGGTTTCTTGTAAAAATTCCAAATTTTTTATCTTTTTCAACATCAACCCAACCAACTATACCAGTTTGAGCTGTAAGGTCAATCGCACGAACGATTTGTGGGTTGTTTTTAGATTTTTCAGCGATCTCTACTTTTGCACCCGGTTCAACTCTGTAAGACGGGATATCAACTCTCTTGCCATTAACAAGAATGTGACCATGGGTTACAAGCTGACGAGCAAAACGACGAGTTGTCGCGAAGCCCATTCTGTAAACTACGTTATCAAGTCTTTGCTCTAATAATTGAACAAGAAGTGCACCTGTGTTGCCTTCTCTGCGAGCAGCTTCGCTAAATAGACGGTGGAATTGTTTTTCGCTAACACCATACATAAATTTAGCTTTTTGTTTTTCACGGAGTTGTAAACCATATTCGCTTATTTTTGCTCTTCTTTGTCCATGCTGTCCCGGTGCAAATGGACGCTTATCAAGCGCGCTTTTACCGGCAAGTCTCCTCTCGCCTTTAAGAGCAAGAGAAACACCTAGACGTCTTTCTAATTTTTCAACTGGTCCTCTATATCTAGCCATAATAATTTCTCCTAATTCTCTATATCATTAGACGCGGCGGCGTTTTGGTGGTCTGCAACCATTGTGTGCAAGTGGGGTTATGTCTTTTAAGAATGTTACTTTAATACCCTCAACCGCTCCTACGCTCTTAACAGCAGTTTCACGACCGCTACCAGGACCTTGAACCTTTATACCAACCTCTTTTATACCGTGTTCTTTTGCTTTGTTTAGTGCGTCTTCAACAGCTTGTTGTGCTGCATAAGGAGTTGATTTTTTGCTTCCTTTAAAACCTAAACCACCGGCACTACTCCATGCGATAGCATTTCCCATCTCATCGGTTACGGTAACCATTGTATTGTTAAAAGTAGCGCTAATATAAACGATACCTTTGGCTATACTTTTTCTAACGATTTTTTTCTTAACGATTTTTCTTTTTGCCATTGTCTATCCTTACTTAGTCGCTGCGCCGACAGTTTTACGCTTACCTTTTCTGGTGCGTGCATTTGTCTTAGTTTTTTGACCACGAACCGGAAGACCTTTTCTGTGGCGAAGACCACGATAGCTTCCAAGATCCATAAGTGCTTTTATATCCATAGCAACTTGTTTTCTAAGATCACCCTCAACGATATGGTGCTCTTGAATCTCTTTACGGATAGCTGCAGCCTCATCTTCACTTAGCTCATGAACTCTCTTGTCGTAAGAGATGTTTACTGCGTCAAGAATTTGACGTGACTTGTAAAGACCTATGCCATAGATGTATGTTAAGCCATACTCTATTCTTTTTTTATTTGGTAAATCTACACCTGCTATACGTGCCATCTTTTATCCTTGTCTTTGTTTATGTTTTGGATTTTCACAGATAACGCGTACGATTCCGCTACGTTTGACAATTTTGCATTTGTCACACATCTTCTTTACAGAAGGACGAACTTTCATCTTAGTCTCCTAAAAATTTATTCCACTTTTTTAGGGGCTGCATCAGGTTTAAAGAAAATTTTAAACCAACTATTTTCAAAATAAGTGGGGACTTTGAAAATAATTCTTCATACAGCTTATTGCAAAACTTAGATTTTATCCAAATCAAGCTTTAATTTCACTTAGCACTAATATAAAAACAAGTTTTATTTGTATCTATATGTTATGCGACCTTTATCTAGGCTATATGGTGTAAGCTCGACTTTTACACGATCTCCTGGCATTATTTTTATGTAATGCATTCTCATTTTTCCAGCGATATGACATAAAATCACATGCTTATTATCAAGCTCAACCTTAAATGTAGCATTAGGTAAAGCTTCGACTACGTTACCGTCGATTTCTATAACATCATCTTTTGCCACTCATACCTCCATTAAATTTTCAAATTTCTGACTTACTTAAAATTTCAGCTTTGCCGTTTACGATAGCTACACAATGCTCGTAGTGACTCGTTCTAAGGCCATCTTTGCTTGTTACCTTCCATTTGTCAGCACCTATTATCGGAGTACCGTCTTTTTGACAAATCATAGGCTCAATGCAAAACGTCATTCCGTTTTTTATCTTTGGTCCGGCTTTTGGATTATTTCCTTCAAGGTAATTAGGAACTTCAGGCTCTTCATGAGGACGTTTGCCTATGCCGTGTCCACAAAATCCTCTAAGAGGAACAAAGCCACGTGCAAGAATAAATTTTTCTATCTCATAGCAAACTTCTTTAAAATGCATACCAGCTTCAATGAAATCAATAGCAAAATAAAGAGAGTCTTTACTGCAATCTATAAGCGCCTTATCTTGTTTTGAAATTTCCCCCACGCCAAATGTTCTAGCACTATCGCCAAAATATCCGTTTAAATTCGAACCGATATCAACACTTACGATATCGCCCTTTTTTAAAACGTATTCGTTTGGGATTCCGTGTATAACAACTTCATTTACACTTATGCAAGCAGCATTTGGAAATCCATAAAGTCCTTTAAAAGCAGGTTTTGCCCCCGCACTTCTTATCATGTCTTCACAGATTTTATCTATCTCAAGTAGAGAAATTCCTGGTTTTATGATAGTAGAAATATAATCAAGCGTTCGAGCGACGATCATATTCGCCGCTCTCATATTTTCAATCTCAGCCGGTCTTTTTAACGAAATAGCCATTTTGTTATAGCCCGACCGCACTTAGCGTTTGATACTTGTTCATATAAATTTGCGCTTCTATTCTTCTCATTGTATCAAGAGCGACCGAAACAACGATAAGTACAGAAGTACCACCAAAATAAAATGGAACACCCATGGTTTTAACCAAAACCCAAGGTAGAGTTGAGATCAGACCAAGATATATAGCGCCGCTAAACGTTAGTCTTCCAGCAACTTCGTTTAGATAGTTAGCCGTATTTTCACCGGGTCTAACACCTGGTATAAAACCACCTTGTCTTTTTAAATTTTCACTTATATCTTTTGTATTAAATACGATAGAGGCATAAAAATATGCAAAAAAGATAACAAATAAAAACGTTAAAAAGTTAAACATATAACCATTTGGATTTAAAAAATCATTAATAGCTTGTATGTATGGGTTTGTGCTTGCCTGTAGTATAGTACTTGGAAACATAAGTATCGCAGAGGCAAAAATCGGAGGTATAACGCCGCTTAAATTTACTTTAATCGGAATATAATTCATTATACGTTTATTTTGATTTTGCATAACAACCTTACGAGAATACGAAATCGGAATACGTCTTTCGCCCATTTCTACAAAGATGATCGCTCCGATAGTAGCAAGTATCACAAGTAAAATTCCTATAACAACAAGGAAGTTCATCTCGCTTGTATTTACTAGATTTATCGTACCGCTAATCGCACTCGGGATACCTGAAACAATACCTGCGAAAATGATAAGACTGATGCCGTTACCGATACCGCGCTGAGTAATCTGTTCACCGATCCACATAAGCAGCATCGTTCCTGTTAGCATAGAAACAGCAGAAATCGCTATAAATAAATTCATATCTATCATAATAGCCTGCTCACCGCCACGTCCAGTAAGACTTTGAAGTCCTATACTAACACCGATTGATTGGATCAAAGTGATAATTATCGTAGCGTAGCGGATGATTTGCATGTATTTTTGCATGCCGTCGCGTTCTTTTTTCATCTTACCCAAATTTGGGAATGTAGCAGCTAAAAGCTCCATGATGATAGAAGCAGTAATGTAAGGCATAATACCAAGAGAGATAATACTAAGACGCTCAGCGGCGTTACCGCTAAACATATTGAATAAACCTAAAGCGTTGTTGTTGTTCGAGCTAAAAAATTCCTTAATAACATCGACATTAACGCCAGGAACCGGCACATATGCCAGTATCCTGTATGCGAACAAAAATGCCAACGTGATTAATATCTTGTTGACGAGTGTTTTATTCATTATTTTTGTCCAGTTACGCTAACGTTACTATCTTTTATCTTTGACACAAGTTCTTTAGCGCTTGATCCGATAAGTTTTATTTTTGTTACGCTCTTTGAAATTTTATGAACTGTTGCGATTGATGCTATAGTTATTTCGTTAAGCTCTTTTACCGCAACGATCTTTTCTACGTTAATAATATAAGGTTTTTCAAATTTAGAAGCAAAACCTACTTTTGGTAGACGTCTTTGAAGCGGTTGTTGTCCACCCTCAAAACCACGCTTCTCATTGTAGCCTTTTCTTGCTCTTTGACCTTTGTTACCTTTTCCTGCAGTTTTACCGTTACCGCTACCTTGACCGCGACCTATTCTCTTTATAGAGTGCGTTGAGCCAGGAGCCGGAGTTAAATTTTCTAGTGCCATTTACTTTCCTTTCTCTTAGCTTTTTAGCATACTAAGTGCTTTTATAGTAGCACGAACGACGTTTGCCGAGTTGTTTGAACCAAGTGATTTTGTAAGGATATCCTTAATACCTGCAAGCTCTATAATAGGGCGTGCACTACCACCGGCGATAACACCTGTACCTTCGCTAGCTGGGCGAAGTAAAACACGACTTGCATTATACTTAACTTCGATATCGTGAGGTATAGTTGTACCTTTAATTTTAACTTCGATGATATTTTTAAACGCATCGTCAACAGCTTTTCTCATCGCATCAGGAACTTCCTTAGCCTTACCGTAACCAAAGCCGACAAGACCTTTTCTGTTTCCAACTACAACAAGAGCTGTAAACCTAAATCTACGACCACCTTTAACAACCTTTGTAACCCTGCCGATATCGACCATTACTTCTTCAAATTCTTCTCTATTATACTTTTCCATCGATTTTCCTTTGGGTTATAGTTTGATGCCATTTTCGCGTAGAGCATCGGCAAATGCAGCAACTACACCGTGGTACAGGTAGCCATTTCTATCAAATACCGCTACTTCAATACCTTTAGCTTTTAAAGAAGCCGCAAATTCTTTAGCTAAAACAGCAGCACCGTCTTTATTTGCTTTTATACCCAATTTGCGTCCATCTGCAGCAGCTAATGTTGTAGCCGTAACATCGTCGATAGCTTGAGCGTAAATAGTTCTATTTGATTTAAAAATAGATACTCTAGGGCAGCTGGCAACACCTGAAATTTTACCTCTAACTCTTTTTTTTCTCTTTAATCTAAGAGCTAGTTTTCTTTTTAATACTTTTGCTGTCATAACCTATCCCTTACTTCTTAGATGTCTTGCCCGCTTTGCGGATTATGCGCTCTTCAACGTATTTAACACCTTTACCTTTGTATGGCTCTGGCGGTCTAAATCCTCTAACTTGAGCAGCAACTTGACCGATAACTTGTTTATCGCTACCTTTTAGGGTAATTACGTTTCTCTCAACCGTAGCCTCGATGCCTTCTGGAAGCTCATAGTTAATTAGGTGTGAAAAGCCTAAAGTTAACTCTAAAATTTTACCTTTAACAGCCGCTTTATAACCAACACCGTTGATTTCTAATTGGCGAGTAAAACCTGCAGTAAGACCTATAACTATATTGTTAGCTAAAGCTCTATATGTACCCCAGAATGCTCTGCTTTGGCGATCTTCGCCTTTTGCAGCAAAAACTATTGAACCATTTTCGATTTTGACATCAACATTGCCTTTTGTGTCAAGCTCTTTTGTTAAGTTGCCCTTTTTAAATTTTAGGACATTATTATCAACACTGACTTCTACACCAGCAGGTATAGCTATCGGTTGTTTTCCAATACGTGACATTTATTTCCTTTACTTGTCTAGGGTGCTTTTACAATCTTGAATCAGCACCACAATGCCGTAAATTTTAATGCTTTCGCAAAAACTAACCTAAATTTTTAAGGCATTAAGCCTTAAAAATTACCAAACTGTACAAAGAATTTCACCGCCAACACCAGCTTTGTGTGCGTCTTCGTTGCTTAAAACGCCTTTGCTTGTGCTAACGATAATCGTTCCGTAACCGTTTTTGAAACGCTTGATGTCGTCTTTACCTTGGTAAACACGGCGACCTGGTTTTGAAACTCTTTTTAGTTCGTTTATAACGCTTTGTCCGCGCTCGTCGTATTTAAGAACAACATTAATGAATTTTTTGTTATTCTCTTCTACAACATTAAAGCTCTCTATGTAGCCTTTTGCAGCAAGGATAGAAAGAGTAGCCTCAACAACATTTGAATGTAGAAGCTTTGTTGTCTCAAGCTTTCTCATGCTTGCATTTCTGATACGGGTTAGTCCGTCTGATATTAAGTCATTTAACATATCTTTTCCTTACCAACTTGCTTTTTTAAGACCAGGGATTAGTCCTTCGTTAGCCATTTTTCTTAGGCAGACACGGCAAATTCCAAAGTCTTGATACACAGAGTGCGGACGTCCGCAAATTTGGCATCTTGTATAGCCGCGAACCGCAAATTTAGGTTTGCGTGCAGCTTTTGCTATCATTGATTTTTTAGCCATATTACTTTCCTTTTGCAAACGGCAAACCAAATAGCTCTAGCAATTTGAATGCCTCTTTGTCATTGTTAGCCGTTGTAGCGATAGTTATGTTCATACCGTGAGTACGTAAAATTTTATCATACTCAACCTCTGGGAACATTAGCTGCTCAGTTAAACCAAAGTTGTAATTACCGCGTCCGTCAAAGCCATTTCTTGGTAAACCACGGAAGTCTTTAACTCTTGGAAGCGCAACACTTATAAGTTTATCTAAGAACGCATACATTTGCTCTTTTCTTAAAGTAACTTTTATACCGACAGGGAAACCTTCACGCACTTTAAAGCCTGCAACTGATTTTTTAGCATTTGTTATAATTGCTTTTTGACCAGCGATTAGCGAAATAGTGTCTGCCATGTTTTGAAGAACTTTTTGATCCTTTGCAGAATCATTTGCTCCAACGCTAATAACAATCTTTTCAAGTGCCGGAATAAGCATCGGGTTTTTAATATCAAATTCTTTAACTAAAGCAGGTTTAATGCTCTCGTTAAATTTATCTTTTAATCTACTCATGCTCTTACTCCTCAACTTTCGCAACATTTGAGATGTCTATCGGCATTTCTTTGTTAATATGACCGCCGTTTGGAGTCTTCTCGCTTGGTTTTATAGCCTTCTTAGCTACTTTGCAGCCTTCAACTATAACTTGACCTTTTTTTGCAAGAACAGATAAAACTTTACCAGTTTTACCTTTGTCATCTCCGGTGATTATCTTTACGGTATCACCTTTTTTGATCTTAAATTTAACGTTTGCCATTATAGAACCTCCGGTGCTAGTGAAACGATCTTCATAAAGTTAGCATATCTAACTTCACGACCAACTGGTCCAAAGATACGTGTTCCTACTGGCTCTCTTTTGTTATCAAGGATAACGGCTGCGTTCTCGTCAAAACGAATCAACGAACCATTGTCTCTTTGAACTTCTTTTTTAGTTCTAACAACTACAGCTTTTACAACTTGACCTTTTTTGATCTTACCGTTTGGAAGAGCCTTTTTAACAGAACAAATAATGATATCGCCAAGTGTTGCGTATCTTCTTTTGCTGCCGCCTAAAACCTTAATACACATTAATTCTTTTGCGCCGCTATTATCAGCAACTGCTAGTCTTGTAAAACTTTGAATCATTACTCAACTCCCTTTGCTAAAACAGCTTTTAAGCGAAAGCTTTTACGTGCAGAAAGCGGTCTGCACTCAACTGCGATAACCGTATCTCCTGCGTTTAGTTCATTTTTCTCATCATGAACCAAATATTTCTTAAAACGTTTTACAAATTTATGATATCTTGGGTGCATAACGCGTCTTTCTACCAAGATAGTAGCTGTTTTATCACCGGCTTTTTGTAAAACTACGCCTTGAATTTCTCTTTTTAATGCCATATTTCACCCCTTACTTTGTAGCACTAATTGCAGTGTTGATCTGTGCTATCTCTTTTTTAACAGCACTAATCTCATTAGGGTTGCTTAACTGCATAGTTTTTAACTTTTGTTTTAGTGTAAATAAAAGCACCTTTTTCTCTTTTAACAATGCGTTTAGTTCTGCAACGCTTTTGTCTTTAATCTCAGTATATTTCATTTTCACTCTCTCGCGTTACAAATTTTGTCTTAAACGGCAACTTGTGCATAGCTAGAGTTAACGCTTCACGTGCAAGCTCTTCACTAACACCTGCCATTTCATAGATGATACGACCAGGTTTGATATTCATAACCCACTCTTCAACACCTGCCTTACCTTTACCCATACGAGTTTGTAGAGGCTTTTTAGTTAGCGGTTTATCAGGGAAAACTCTAATCCAAATTTTAGCCTGTCTTTTAACATGACGAGTTAGAGCTTGACGAGCAGCTTCTATTTGGCGTGAATTTACACGTCCAGCTTCAACTGCTTTAATAGCAAATTCGCCTGTTGATAAAGATGCACCGCGAGTTGCATAGCCGCGATTGCGACCTTTCATTTGCTTACGAAATTTCGTTCTTTTAGGCATCAACATAATTATTTACCTCTTCTTGCTCTGCGTGGTTTTCTATCAGCTTTTTCTTCTTCGTTACGCTCTACTTGAACGCCTTTTTGAAGAACTTCACCTTTAAATATCCACACTTTAATACCTATGTTACCATAAGTTGTGTGTGCTTCTGCAACACCGTAATCAATCTTCGCTCTAAGTGTATGGAGTGGAACACGTCCCTCAAGATACCATTCAGTTCTTGCCATCTCGGCACCACCAAGACGTCCTGCAACTGAAATTTTAATACCTTTTGCACCTGACTTTTGAGCACCTTGGATAACTTTTTTCATCGCGCGGCGGAAAGCAACACGTTTTTCTAGTTGCATAGCAACGTTTTCGGCTGCAAGTTGAGCAGAAGCTTGAGCTTTTCTTTCCTCTTTAATGTTAATGTTCACATCTTTGCCGATTAGTTTTGCAACATCGTTTTTAAGAACTTCAACATCTTGACCTTTTTTGCCGATGATAATACCAGGGCGAGCTGCAACTACTGTTACACGTAGTTTTTTAGCTGTTCTTTCGATTAAAATTTGGCTTATTCCCGCATAATAAAGTTTTTTCTTTAAAAATGCACGAATTTTATAGTCCTCGCCGATGTTTTGTGCAAGGCTATCTTTAGAAGGAAACCAGCGTGATTCCCAGTTGCGGTTTATACCTAGTCTAAGACCTATCGGATTTACTTTTTGTCCCATATTATGCTTCCTTCTTTTCAGGTTTAGATACTTCTACCATTACATGAGAAGTTGGTTTGCGAATTCTACTCGCAGTTCCTCTTGCTCTTGGTCTAAATCTCTTTAACACAGGACCAGCATCCACGCGACAACTGCTAACTACAACCTCCTCAGGCTCAAAACCGCCGTTTGCAACAGCTGAGCTGATAGCGTTTGCTATAAATTTAGCACCGCGATTTGGCATAAATTGCAAACTTGCAAGGGCTAATTCGGCATTCATGCCTTGAACTTCACGTGCAATTAGTCTAGCTTTTGTAGGAGAGAGTCTTACAAATTTTATAATAGCTTTACTCATACTCTACCCCTTACTTGCCGATTTTCTTTTGCACAGAGCCTTTATGACCCTTAAATGTGCGTGTTGGAGCGAATTCACCAAGTTTATATCCAATGTGGTTTTCAGTAACATACACAGGGATAAAGCTTTTGCCGTTATGAACGTTAAATGTTAATCCAATCATTTCAGGTACGATCGTGCTACGTCTTGACCATGTTTTGATTGGTTTATTGTCATTTGCAGACTTAGCCGCAACGACTTTTTTCATTACATGCTCATCTACGAAAGGACCTTTTTTGAGTGATCTTGCCATCTCTATTTTCCTTTCCTTCTTGAAATTATAAGCTTATCGCTTGCTTTTTTGCGGCGAGTTTTAGCACCCTTAGTCGGTTTACCCCATGGAGTAACCGGATGACGACCAGAGTTTTTCTTACCTTCACCACCACCGTGTGGGTGATCTACCGGGTTCATCGCAGAACCACGAGTTTGTGGGCGGATACCGCGGTGGCGATTACGTCCTGCTTTACCTATAGTAACATTTGCCCAATCTTCGTTGCCGACAACACCTACAGTAGCCATACACTCAGCAAGAACTTGTCTCATTTCACCGCTTGGCATTCTTAGGATAACGTATTTTTCTTCTTTACCCATAAGTTGTGCATAACCACCAGCTGAACGAGCGATTTGAGCACCTTTGCCAGGTTTTAACTCGATATTGTGAACGATAGTACCAACAGGGATAAAGCGTAATTTCATAGCGTTACCCGGTTTTATATCAAGTGATCCTTCGTCGATCGAAGCTACAACATCGCCTACGTTTAAGCCGCTAGGTCTGATGATATATCTCTTCTCGCCGTCTTTGTATGATATAAGTGCGATACGGCAGTTTCTGTTTGGATCGTATTCGATCGCTTCAACTTTACCTTCGATACCGAATTTGCGGCGTTTGAAGTCGATGATACGATATAATTTCTTAGCACCTGCCTCTTTATGGCGAGATGTTATACGACCATTATTATTTCTACCACCAGTTGCAGGAAGTTTGATAAGAAGACTTCTAACACTTGGTTTAGCCGTAATGTCTTCTGAACTTAGTCCAGTGATATATCTACGGCTTGGAGTATATGGTTTATATGATTTTATAGCCATTTTATGCCTCCGTATTTTCTAGGCTTACGCCTTCCGGTAATTTGACATAAAATTTCTTGAAATCATCTCTTACGCCAACTCTACCTCTAAAACGCTTAACTTTGCCGTCCATTCTAAGTGAATTTATGCGAAGTGGCGTTACACCGAAATACTCTTTTAAAACCTCTTTTAAGCCGTTTTTAGTAACCTTTGGTGAAGTTTGGATAACTACAACGCCTTGTTCTTGAAGGCCAAGAGTTTTTTCTGTATAAATAATTGTTTTGATATCAGTTATATCTGCCATTTTAGCCCTCTTTTGTTATAGTTTGTAGTGCTGCTTTTTCGATAATAACTGCACTATATGTTGCTACCAAATAAGCATTTACTTCACTTGCATCAACAACATAGCAATTTGCTAGGTTTCTAAAAGCTAAAAGTGTTTTATCGTCAAGTAGATCTTTAACTACTAAAACATCTCTTACGTTTAGAGCTTTGATAACTTTTGCAGCATCTTTAGTTTTTCCGCTTTCGATAGCGATGCTATCAACAGTAAAAAGCTTATTAGCTGCTGCTTTTTCATTTAGAGCAAATTCAAGAGCAAGTCTTTTTTGCTTCTTGTTTACTTTTTGGAAATAGTTTTTATTATTTGTAGGACCAAAAGCTACTGCACCGCCAACCCATACGTTTGTTCTAGTTGAACCGGCACGTGCACCACCACGACCTTTTTGTCTCCATGGCTTCTTGCCGCCACCGCTTACAAATGCACGACTTTTAGTGTGAGCCGTGTTTGCTCTCATGCTAGCTAGGTAAGATTTTACATAAAGATAAAGATTGTGCGGATTTACTTCTGCAAATTCTGCAGGAAGCGCAAGTTCGCCTGACTTTTCAAATTTCTCGTTTAATACTAAAACTTTACTCATTTTACAATCCTTATTCTACCCATTGCACCGTTATGTCCCGGAACGCAACCTTTTACAACAACGATACCGTTGTCTGCGTCAAAACTTACTAATTCATTTTTAACGGTTACTTTCTCATTTCCCATGTGTCCAGCCATTTTCATACCAGGTTGAACACGTCCAGGCCATTCGCAGTTACCGATAGAACCGTGACGTCTATGGAAGCGTGAGCCGTGAGATTTAGGACCGCCTGCGAATCCGTGTCTTTTAACAACGCCTTGATATCCTCTACCTTTTGAGTTAAAGCTAACTTTTAAAACTTTAGCTTCTGTTAAAGGTGTAACATCAAGATTTCCAGCCTCTGTATTTACTACAGTCAAAGTTGCAAATTTGTTAAATTCGGCAGTTAGATTGTATTTTTTTTGCTGACCAGCTATGGCTTTATTAGCTGCTTTAGTGTCTGCATAAGCAACGATAGCACGTTTATTAGCATCAACTTCGCATACCTTAGCTTCAACAAGTCTTAGTAGTGTAACCGGTGTGCTTTGAGCAGATACCGTTCTACTCATGCCTATTTTTTCTACGATATATTCCATACTCTTTTCCTTTTATCCGCTTACTTCATAGCACGAACTTCGACATTTACTTCTGGAGCAAGGTCGAGTTTGGTTAGGCTATCTACGGTCTCTGGAGTAGCTGCTACAATGTCAAGCATTCTAGCGTGTATTCTCATTTCAAACTGCTCACGTGAGTCTTTATTTACGTGTGGAGAGCGTAAAACTGTGTAGCGTTTGATCTTCGTAGGCATTGGCACCGGACCACGAACATCGGCACCGGTTCTTTTGACAGCTTCTACAATTGCTGCAACTGTGCGGTCTAGAACTCTATGGTCATAAGCTTTTAGCTTAAGCCTGATTCTTTCCATGTTTTTTCCTTTAAAAAGAACTTGTCGCAAACTCGCGACCTCTTTACATAATCAAAACTTGCATAGGATTTTCTACTTTGCTACTCTCGTAACTTTTCAAGAAGCATTGAAATTTCAATGGCTTTAATCATACAAGCAGACCTAAGTCTTTCGTAAAGAGATCGCGATTCTACTAAAAAAAATCTAAATTTGCAAGTAAATGGGTAAATTTGAGTTAAATTTAGTAAATTTATTTCCTTTTAAAAAGGAAAGTATATAATTTGCAAAAGGATAAAATTTGAAAGATTTGGATTTTTTTTATCATTTGCCGTTAAAAAGCATAAAATTCATCGCCAGAAAGGAGTTTATCTCCAGTGCGAAAACACTTATTTTAGGATATCCCGGAAGCGGCAAAACAAGCCTTATACTTGACGCACTAGATGAGTATAAACAAGAGGAAAAGCTTTACATAAATTTAAAGGATTTACGCATTAATGCCGATACAATCCTTGCAAATTTGATAGAATTTTTAAAAGAAAATCAATCCATAAAAATACTTGCGATCGACAATGCGACAACGCAAGATCAAATGCAAAAATTATCTCAAATTTCAGAACTTGAAAAGATCATAATATCAACAAACAACAAAACTCTAACCATACCAAATTTTAGAGTTCTTCACCTTGAGTATCTCGACTACGAAGAATTTATGCTGTTTTTTAGAAAAAACATTTCACCAGAGGCTTTTTTTAGCCATTTTTTAGCTCATGGAACATCTGTGGCAAACACCATGGTAGAGCCGAGCGAAACAGCGCAAATCACACAAAACAAACTAAGAGCGGAGCTTAGTCAAACAAATTTACAGATCATAAAAGAATGTGCGAAAAAATGTGCCGAAACCATAAGCGCACATGAAATTTATAAAATTTTAAAAGAACGGATAAAGATCTCAAAAGACAGCGTTTATGCCGGACTTATCGAGCTTGAAAATAACGGCTTTATAAAATTTTTGAGCAAATTTAACGAGCCAAATGCGGCAAAAAAGCTATTTTTTAACGATTTTTCCGTAAGAAATGCTCTAAATTTAAAAAAAGACTTTAATGCAAATTTCTCAAATATTGTCTTTTGTGAGCTTTCAAAATTTAAAGATGAAATTTTTTATACGAATGAGTTTGATTTTTTCCTTACTAGAAGGAAACTCGCTATAATATGCGTTCCATTTACGGATAGCGAAATAGTGTTTTTAAAATTTAAAAAACTTCATGCGACGCTAAAACGCATGAATATAACTAGACTGCAAGTTATCAGCGTAGCAAACGCCGGTGAAATAACCATAGAGGGTATAAAATGCGAAATTTTGCCGTTTTCACGCTGGGCTTTGGGTATATAAGGAGAATTTATGAGAGCGATTTTTATGGTTTTGTTGTGTGTTTGCACACTATTTTCTTATGAGATAAGACATGAAAACGAGGGTAAAATTTACAAATTTACAGGTGATGCAAATGGAGAAAAGTTTGAATTTTACATAACAAATCTTAGCGCCGAATTTGAGAATTTTAACTCCAAAGATGCTCTAAAAATTCCTCCAAAAATGCAAGGTCATCTATTTTTTAAGGGCTCTAAATTTGAATTTAGCAAAGGCGAGATAGTATATGATAACGGCAAAATACTCCAAATAAACGCACTTTCAGAGTGGCTAAATTTAAGCATAAAAAGAGAGCAAGGTGATAAATTTGAAGGCAAGCTAGCCATAAAAGGCAAGGCGATGAAAGCTACGGCAAAGAAAGTTTTTACATATGAAACCTTGGTGCTAGCGTCACAAACCATAAATTCAAATAAAACAAGAACGGAGGTTTTATCAAGTGATTATTTTGGTTCTAAATTTAAACAAAAATACAAAAACACACTCTCATCAAGGCTCGACGAACTAAGATCACAAAACAAAAACGCAATATCTTCTGTAAATTTAGAGTATCAAAACGACAAAATCAGAAGCTCGGTCACGCTAAAAAACGATAGTAAATTTTGCTCTACCGTGAAGATAAAAGATCAAAAAAAGCTAAAGCTAAAGGATGTTTTTAAAAGTAATGATCAGAATTTAACAAGTGAAAATTTCATGATTTCTCCACTTGGAATCTCATTTTGTGATGAAGAAAAAACTATATCCATAGAAGAGATAAAACCCTATCTTAAAGAAAATTTCGGACTTTTAGATGAATAAAATTTGTGGGATTGACGAAGCGGGACGGGGAGCGCTTGCAGGATGTATGGCGGTTGCCGCTTGCGTGCTAAAATGCGAGATAAAAGGACTAAATGATTCAAAACAACTAACCGAGAAAAAACGTGAAGAGTTATTTGAGCAAATCGTGGCAAATTCAAATTTCTTAATCACCTACTTTTCAAACAAACAGATCGACACTTTGGGTCTTAGTGAGTGTTTGCGCCGTGCTTTAAATTTATTTAAACTACATTTTAGCGAGTATGAAATTTTATACGACGGCAACGCAAACTACGGCACCGGCATAAAAACGATGATAAAAGCCGACGGTAAAATCTCAGAAGTAAGTGCAGCAAGTATCTTGGCAAAAGTTAGCAGGGATAGACTAATGAGAGCTTGGGATAAAATTTACCCCTCATACGGATACGCTCTACATAAAGGATATGGAACAAAAGCGCACATTAATGCGATACAAAATTTAGGAGAAAACGAACTTTTGCGAAAAAGTTTTACACTTAAAAAGGTCGAAAATTCGCTATTTGAAGATACCAGCCTTTATTGAAACAAAATTTTATAAGGTGCCTATTTAATTAAGCTCTTTAACCATAAAGTTATGCTAGCATATCAGATTAAAATTTAAGGAACACCTTGTTAAGAAATGTATCTTCAATGGGGAAATTTGCCTTTTCCTCGATAATCATCACCGCATTTGTCATTATGGCGATGCTTGAATGTTTTAACCTGGCTCATATTTATTCAAATTATCAAAATAATATATCAAATTTAAAAGAATTTTTTATACTACAAGAGAAAGAATCAATCCGCAAAGAGGTATATGAAACAACAAGTAAAATACAAAGCGACTACGACAGGCAGTATAAAAATTTTATAGACGCAATCAAACATAAAACCCTAAACGCGCTAAATGCAGCTAGAGAATTTCATAAAATTTCATCAAGCAGAGACGAATTTATAAAAAAAATGAGAGAGGATGTGACCAGCGAAGACGAAGGGTATTTTGTATATGACCTTAGTGCAACGCCTTTCATACAAAGCGAATTTCATTCGACAAAAAACGTCAGCACGGTCGTTTCAAATATCGTCTATAACCATATCGATATAACCACAACCACAAAAAAAGGACGTAACTTCATAAGCCACGCTATCGTCTATGAGCCGGCAGGCGTCGTCATAGGATATGCGAAAAATTTGGATGAATTTAATGAAAATTTCACAAATAAAACAAGAGACTACATCCGTTCGTTATCAAACGGAGATAGCTATATCTTCATCATCGATAGGAAAAACAACAAAATAGTTAGCGGCGACTCAGAAGAGATACAAGATAGTAGCTTTAGCTTATTTGACGAAAAACGCAGACAGGCCCTATACAAAATAGGCAGCGCTACAAGAGGCGGTAACGAGGCATTTATAGCCTACAAATGGCTAAAGCAGGACAAAACAATAACTGAAAAAATATCTTTCATCAAAGATATAAATTTACTAGACTGGTCGATCGGCACAGGGATATACCTGGACGATATGCATAACTACTTAGATAAACAAAAAAATATCTTTTATAGCGACTTTGGCTCAAAACTTATACTGTTTACCTTTTATCTTTTGGTCGTTGTTGCCGTGCTTTATATGCTAGCAGTTAGCGCAAAAAAGAGAGTAGTAACGTCATTTACCACTTTTGCAGACTTTTTTAACAACCAAACCGACTTAAAACGCCTTGAAACGGACAAGATAAAATTTCAAGAACTAAAAGACATAGCAAGCAATATCAATAAAATTTTAGATGAAAAAGATGAGTTGCTTGATACGAAAAACCAAATACAACTTGCCTTAAATAAATACAAAAATTCACTCGAGACATCAAATATCGTCTTTAAATTTAACGAGAAAAACCTCATAACATTTGCAAACAGCGCATTTTGTGACTTGATCGGTTACGCAAAAAATGAACTCATCGGCAAACCGATTAGAAGTATCTTTATAAAAGAGAGAAACAACAGCAAGATAAAAGAGGTAAACGAAGCCGTCTTAAGAAAGAGCGAGTGGGAAGGCGTCCTAAAAGCACAAAAGAAAAACGGCGAGATATGCCATATCAAAGCAAATGTAGTGCCGATAGAAACTACAGACGCAAAAAGCAAGCTTAACTTTTTATGCATCTGCCAAGATCTTACGACGTTCATGGAGCATCAAGAACTTATGCGAACTGAGCTACAAGACCCGCTAACAAAACTGCCTACAAGGCAAATGCTTATTAACAAACTATCAAAGCAGCAAGGTCAGTTGTTTGTAGCAAATTTTGATATATTAAAATTTAGACAGATAAACGAATACTACGGTCTTGACATAGGAGATATGGTTTTAAGTGAGGTCGCAAATATAGTTAGAAAACTAACAAAAGATAAAAATTTAGAGCTTTATAAACTAGAAAGTAACAACTTCGCCATAGTAGGAGATAAAAAGCACTGGAAAAACGATGACTTTTACAAATTCTGCGAAAAAGCCATAGAGTATTTTAAGACAAATTCCGTCATCGTAGAAAACAATAAATTTTATATCGATCTAGCCTTTGGTATATCTTCGGATATGCAGATCATGACATCAGCTATCGCAAAAGAACAAGCTAAAGATATGAACCAACAGATAGTAGTATTTGAAGATAAAAAGGACGAGCTAGCGCACAATGTCGTCCTAACTAGAGCCATACAAAAAGCCATAGAAGAAGACAAAATAGTGCTATATAAACAAGCAGTGATCGATAATAGCACAAATACTGTATCAAAATACGAATGTCTTGTTAGGATGGTAGACGACACAAATAACGTTGTTCTTCCGATAGACTTCCTTGCCGCTGCCAAAAAGTCAAATTTATACAAAGAGGTAACAAAGATCGTCATCGAAAAGGCATTTGCGTATTTTGCAAAAAATAACGAAAATTTCGGTATCAACCTAACGATAGATGACGTGATGGATGGTGAATGCCTATCGCAGATCAAAGATCAATTTAGAAAACATCCCGGCATAGGTGAGCGTTTAACTATAGAGCTTACAAAAAATCAAGAGATAAACGACTTTGATAAGATAAATTTATTTATCGACGAGGTTCGCAAATTTGGTTGTAAAGTCGCGATAGATAACTTCGGTACAGGATATACAAATTTCGAATATCTTCTAAAGATCAAAACAGACTTTATCAAGATCGATGGTTCTATCATAAAAAATATCGACCACGACGAGCACGCAAGAAAAATCGTCAAGCTAATGATAGAGCTTGCTAAAACACTTGGCATACAAACGGTTGCCAAATACGTGCACTCAAGCGATGTAAGCAAAATGGTAAATTCTATCGGTGTAGATGCCTCTCAAGGTTTTTACTTTGACATGCCAAAACCACTTGGAGCATAATGAAAGCGTTAATTTTCCCCATACTAGCTATTATTTCATCAGCACTTGCCTGTTTTATGCCTGAAATTTTTGTAGGCTACAAAGGTCACATTATCACTCTTTTAGTTATTATCATGCTTGGCATGGGTATGACACTCACGTTTAATGACTTTAGAGATATATTTTATAAAAAGTCTGCCCTAGGCATCGGTATAACCCTTCAGTTTGTCGTAATGCCTATTGTCGCACTTGGCGTCTCCATGATGTTTGGACTAGAAAACGAGCTTATGGTTGGGATGATGCTAGTTGGCACTAGCGCAGGAGGCACAGCCTCAAATGTTATAACCTATATCGCAAAAGGAGACCTAGCCCTATCCGTAAGCATGACACTTTGCTCTACTCTGCTCTCTATCGTTTTGATGCCGTTTTTAACCTGGCTTTATATCGGGCAAAAAGTTCCTGTTCCTGCCATAGATATGTTAATAGATCTTATTAAAATAACACTTGTTCCACTAACGATAGGAATTTGTTTAAACACATTTGCCCACAAATTTATACAAAAAATTCAAAAAGTAATGCCTACTATTTCAATGGGCGCGATCATACTCATCATCGCGATAATTGTTGCGGCAAATAATGCAAATATCCAAAAAGTAGGACTTTTAGTAGTTTTAGCGGTCATGATACATAACTGCTCTGGGCTTTTGTTTGGCTACTTTGGAGCAAAAATTTGTGGTTTTAGCGAAAAGATAGCACGAACGATCGCTATTGAAGTAGGTATGCAAAACTCAGGGCTTAGCGTAGCCCTTGCCATAAAATATTTTTCAGGACTTAGCGCATTGCCAGGAGCTATATTTAGCATATGGCATAATATCTCGGGCGCTCTACTGGCTAGCTTTTGGGCTAGCAAAACTAACCTAGCACAAAAGAGTAGCATTAAAGCTACCCTTTTGTAGTTTTACTTTTTGTCTTCTAGTTTGGCTAGGTGTCCTGCCAAAAACGAGCCAAATTCCTCTTGCGTGAGAACTCTTTTATCCCCAAGCAAAGCTTTACACTCTTTACCAAGCTCGCATAAAATTTTACGATTTACCTCGCTTTGTGATTTACCATTTTTAGCAAGTATGTTGTTTAACTCATAATCCTCTGAAAAATTTACCAACTCTGCGTCTTTTGCCATTTTAACTCCTTGTAAAGATATTTTAAAAGTATACGCCTTTTTGGTTAATGCATGGATAAATTTAAATCAAGTTACTCTCTGCCTGTTAGCAAAGACACAAAAAGACACTCGTCAAAGATATGCTCACTTATATTTGCATCAGAGTCCTTTTTATACTGGACTATGTATTGTTTATCGGCTTTTTTTATAGGAGCCACTAAAATTCCACCGCTTTTAAGCTGGTTAAAGAGGGTTTGAGGCACTTCGTCGGTTGCTGCAGAAAGAAGAATTCTATCATATGGAGCATAGCTTTTCCAGCCGTTATTACCGTCGTCATATCTTACATGAACATTTCTGATCTTTAGCGTTTCAAAACGTTTTTTTGCCTGCATGGCTAGTTTTTCGATACGCTCTACACTAAAGACGCGGTGAGCAAGGTTTGAAAGTATAGCAGCTTGATAACCGCTTCCACAGCCTATCTCAAGCACATTATCGATATTTTCACACTCAAGTGCGCTTGTCATCTTTGCCACGGTTAGCGGTGAGCTTATCCATTGATTACCTGCGATAGGTTGGGCATTAAGTGAATACGCATGTGCGCCAACAGGAGAAAATATCTCCCTTGGGGTGTTACAAATAGCCCTATAAAGCTTTGGTGTAAGCATTATCTCATCAGCTATATCATCGGCTAAATTTTTACATTTTATCTCTTCTAATGCGTTCAATTTTCTCTTCCTAACTTTTACATAATTTCTAAATTTTGTTTTATTTGAGTGATTAAATTTCTGTCAAATTTTGTGCTTTTTTGAATTCTCCATCCGGTAAAAAAACACCACTAAACTCAAGATCAAGCGAACTTGCAACTACGACATAGCAAATATTTACCATAGCTAATGCCTTGCAAAGTAACACAAAAGCTTCTTTCCTCTCTTTGCCCCACATAGCCGGGACTAAGATGATCTCAGCACTCTTAAGCCTTTGCCAAAGATCTATAAATCTAAGCTCAAAGCAGATCAAAACTCCGACCTTAATACCTTTAAATTCAAAAATTTTTACCTCGCTCTCATCGGCAGCACTAAATTTTTCATACTCCAATTTTGGACGAAAGAGTTTTGTTTTGGATTGAGCGTGAAAAACTTGCGTATCATTTAGGATAACAAATTCATTAAATATCCTTGCAGATACTTTTTCATGCTCTTTAGTGGTATCAGTCTTTTGTATGCTCTTTAGATGGGTAAAGGCTAAAAATTTATCTTCGCTTAAAGCGTCTTGCAACTCCTCCATCAAGATAGAGTCAAAGCTACCTAACATCTGTGGTAGCATGGCGCTATTTGCTCCTGCAAAAAATCCGTCAAAATCATATCCGCTAACACAAAGCTCGCTTGCAAGCATTAGCGAATTTCTGGGGGCTTGTGAGATTTTATCCATCAACTCAAGCTTTCGTAATTGAACATTTGATGCACTAAGCGTTACCGGATATAAATTTAACTCCGTTAAATTTTGATCAGAAGTCATCAAAACTTAAGCTGCCCTTTGAGTAGTTTGTGACCTTGCTTTCAAAGAAATTTGACTTTTGATCGTTAAATTTAGCAAAGTCATCAACCCATTTTATCGGATGTTTGGCATTGTATTTGCGCTTTAAGCCAATAGCAACCAAGCGTTGATCTACAAGATAATGGATGTATTCTTCGATGATATCGTCGGTAAGACCCATGATTTGATTTTGAGTGATATATCTACCCCATTTTATCTCTAAATTTCCGGCTTTTTCAAACATGTCATAAATTTTTGCTTCAACTTCAGCCGTAAAGAGGTCTGGGCGCTCGGTGCGAACACTGTTTATCATGTTTTGAAAAAGTAGTAAGTGAGTTATCTCATCTCTTTGGATAAAGCGTATCATTTGGGCTGAGCCTAGCATTTTACCGGCACGTGCAAGCGCATATATCGCCGTAAATCCGCTATAAAAATAAATTCCCTCTAAAATTTGGTTTGCCACCATTGCAAGCAATAGCTTTTCATCCGTTACCTCGCCAGCTAACTCCTCATAAACGCTTGAGATATAGTCATTTTTCTCCCTTAAAACCTCGTCGTGCTTTTCCATCTCATAGATAAGGTCGGTATTATCACATATCGCCTCAACCATAACAGCATAAGACTTAGAGTGGTTTGCCTCTTCGTATGCTTGGCGAGCTAGACATGCGTTGATCTCAGGAGCAGTGATGTATGGATTTATATTGTCGGCAAGGTTATTTGTTTGGAAACTATCCATGGAGATTAGTTGGCTCCAAACAAGGTCATACATGCGCTTTTCTGCCTGAGTTAGGTTGTAGGCGTAGTCGCGCACGTCATCAGTAGTATCTACTTCTTTTGGAAACCAGGTGTTTGCCTCCATTAAGTCCCAAAGCTTTAACGCCCATTGATACTTTGCCTTGGTGAAATTTAAGATCCCGTGCGGATTGCCGTTAAATACGCGACGATCTGTCAAGGTTTCATTTGAACTTGGATTATAAATTCGTTTTCTATTCATGTTTTACCTTTAGTTTTTAGGTGATTTTACCCAAAATAAGGTTAAATAAAGTTTGTGACACACACCAAGTTATCTATTTATACGTTTAAAAGTAAGCATAAACCCACTAATCGTCAAAATACAAAATAAAATACAAACAAGCGAAAATATAGCTCTTCCAACCTCGCCAAAAACATCTCCTTGATGAATGCTAAGCACAAATCGACTTACATCTCTTGGAGTTTTAAATTTGCTATCGTTTTTGTTTGGCTCGACTTTTATCTCCGAACTAAATTCCATCAGCTTTCCGTTCTTAGCCACCTTGAAAAATCTCTCATCACCCTTATCATGTCGCACACTATAAATACCGCCTTGCACAACCAGTGTAGTATCGCGTAAATTTGAGTCGTCATAAATTTCATCGATATATTTAAATTTTTCGCTATCTAGCGGATTAAAAGCTCTTTTATGATGCTTGTGGCTCATGCTTGCGGTTTGTAGTCCAAATGCTTTGTTTACGCCATTTTTGATAAATCCGTAAGACCAGTAAAGCCCTGTTAAAGCCATTATGAGCAAAAAAAGTGCACACCACACACCAAGCACACCATGTATCTTGTATAAAAACGCATATCCGCGACTTTTAAAGCTTATGCTCATTGCATTTTTGATACCGCGTCTTAGCAGCGGCATATAAAGCCAAATTCCACTTAATATCAACAGCACAAGGCTTACCGTGCTAATGGCAACTATATGTTTACCGGCAATTCTTGCTGTGTCATTTTGCATAAAAGAAAGGGCTAAATTTCTATGAAGCATAAGCATAAACTGCGCGACTTGCCTAGTCTTATCCTCTTTGATATCGCCCGTGTAGGGGTTGATAAAAAGTGTTTGAAGGGAATTTGTGGTTTGAATTCTTGCTATTAATGCGTCATCTTTAAGGCTTGAGATTTGCATGCTGGCAAAGCCTATTTTTTCATATTTTTTGATAATGTTTTCTAAAATCTCACTTGGCTTTAGCCTTTTTTCATCCAGTGGCTCGACCTTTAAATTTGAGCTATTTACGACGCCAATTATCTCATTTTGATACTGGACAAATACTGCACTAAGCGTGATAATCAACAAGGGTAATGTAGCAAGAAATGACAAAAGCAAGTGGAGATTAAAGACAAATTTATTGCGCCTAAAAAGCATTATACTCCTTTTTGAAAAAGATATTTTATATCAAAAAGGAGTATTATACAATAATAAAAAATTATTTTAAATATTTTTTTTACAAACAGGAGCACTTTTAGTAAGGATATCATGTAAATTTAATCTATCCTTCCTAAAAAAACAAAGCAATAACCCAACCACACTAAAACCGGCGATAGCAAAACAAATATATCGCAAGATGGCGTGAATAAAACCAACCTTGCGCCCAGTAGCTAAATTTATAAGGTAAATTCCTTGCGCCCTATAACCTGGGCTTTGGGCACTTATTGCAAAAAATAGCGATAAAAGCAGGCAAAAAGCGATGTTGCACATAAGTATGGCAATTTGCGAATTTTGAAAGTCGTTTTTGCCATCCATTATAAGATAGGTCGTTATATAAAGGATCGGCATGAAGATTATAAACATATCGATAACAAAGGCTTTAAAGCGCAGATACACAGGCGCTATCGTAGCCTTTGTTTTTGGCATTAATTACCCCTACTTCCGGGCTTTATCGCTTCGCTTCCGTTTTTGCAGAGTGGACAGTCGCTTGGCTCATAAATTTCAAATTCGAAATTTCCAAGCGCAAAAAGCGGCTTATTAAATGGCAGCTTACACTCAGGTTTTCTATCGCTGTTAATGTTTGCAAGTGAGCAAAAACCACGATTGGCAAGTGCGGCAAAACCAACTACAACACCGCCAAGCTCTTCGATTATCCTAGCGCTTTCAAGAGCCGAGCCTCCAGTAGTAATGATATCTTCACAGATTATAAATCTCTCGCCCTTTTTAACCTCAAAACCGCGTCTTAGACTCATAATCTTATTTACGCGCTCGGTAAATATAAATCTTTTTTTAGCAGCACGCGCTAGTTCGTAACCCGCCAAAACTCCGCCTAAAGCAGGAGAACAAACGCTATCAAATTCAACACCGCTTTTAACTATTACGCTTGCTAGCTCGTCAGATAATTTTCCGGCTAGTTCAGGGTTTTCAAGAACCTTTGCGCTTTGTAAATAAAACTGCGAGTGGTTGCCACTACTTAATAAAAAATGACCCTCCAAATACGCTCCGGCTTCGCGATAAATTTGCTCTAAATTCATTATCAAACCTTTAAAAGTTCAGCCTCTTTGTCTTTAACAAGAGTGTCTATTTTTGTATTGTAAGCGTCAGTTATCTTTTGAACTTCCTCTTGTCCTTTTTTGCTCTCATCCTCGGAAACCGCTTTATCTTTTTCTAGCTTTTTAACATCATCATTTGCGTCTTTTCTGATGTTTCTTACGGCGACTTTTGCCTTTTCGCCCATTGCTTTAGAGCGTTTTACGTTTTCTTGGCGTTGCTCGATAGTCATAGGTGGGAAAAACAGCTTAACGCATTCACCATCGGAATTTGGATTAACACCGATATTTGCGGCTTGTATAGCAGATGATATAGCCTTTATCATGCTTTTTTCCCAAGGAGTTATCGTGATAGTTGAAGCATCACTAGCAAGAACGGTAGCGACTTGATTTAAAGCGGTCATAGAACCGTAGTAATCAACCGTGACATTATCAAGGATGTTGATATTTACTTTACCTGTTCTTAGTGTTGTAAAATCTCGCTTAAGGGCAGCTATAGCTTTTTCGCAACTCTCTTTTTGGGCTGAATAAATTTCATTTAACATTTTTTTCCTTTATTAAAATTTTTATGCTTTTAACCTAAGCCGGTGCAAGTCTTGCGGCTTCAAGGATCGTTTAATTAAGAAGCCGTAGCTGCAAAACCTTAAGCCTAAAATTTATAAAACCGCAAACCGCCAAAAGCGATTATGCGATGATTATTTTGCTGCCGGAACAGGTGCGCTAGGAGCTTCCGGCACTGCCGGTGCAGCTGGACTTTGTGGTATTACAAGCGATTTTACGTCTACACTATCTACCAACGAGCGCTTCATGTCTTTGTTGTAAAAATATCCAAGAACCAGTGTGTTTAGTATAAAAAGTAAACCTACGATAAAAGTAAATTTAGCTAAAAATCCCGCCGGTCCCTTTGCTCCAAACAAGCTTTCGTTGCTACCGCTATATGCGCCAAGACCCATAGACGAACTTTTCTGCAATAAAACCGCGATAGTGATAACTACAGCCAAGACGAATTGTAAAATTAAAAACAATACACTCACTGAAATTCCTTTAAATTTGAAAAATATTGATGGTCATTATACAAAAAAAGTTTTGAATTTTGATTAAATTTGCTTTTCTATCTCGTAAAGCTCATAGCGTATGGATTTGAATAATTCGGAGTATTGCAAATCAATAAGTTTAAAGCACTCTTCAAGCACACGTGCGCTCTCTTGAGCTCTTTTTAAATTTGCCACAGTTAAATCGCTTAAATTTGTTCTAGCTTGCTCGGCCTTTGTGCTTGGTTTTAGCACATCGTTTGCGGCATCTCTAAATTTAATATACTCTTTTGAAGAAATTTTTGCCTTGTGGCGGAGGTTTTTTATCTTATATGCGAGGTTTGCCTCGTCAAAGACATAACGCATTATATCCTCAACTACGCGCAAACCCTCTCTTAAGCGATTTAAATTTGCATCTATCACGCGATAAATGCGTTCATTTTCACTCATCTCTTCCAAAAATTCCTAAAATTTGAAGAAGCGAAGTAAATAAATTCACAAAATCAAGATACAAGGCAACAGCACCCTCGATAGGTGTTTCATAGTTACCGCGGATAATATTTTGCGTATCATAAAGTATGTAAGCACTAAACAAGATAGCGCCTATACTAGCTATCGCTAGTTGAACCAAAGGACTTGCAAAGAAAATATTTATCAAGCTTGCCACGACGATAACGACAAGGGCGATAAAAAGCATCTTGCCCATTGTAGTAAAATCGCGCTTTGTATTCATAGCAAATACACTAAGAGCACCAAATGCAACAGTCGTAAGAGCAAAAGCTTGAGCTACGATACTAGCGCCACTTGGCATACTTAAGATGGCAGATAAAAGCGGGGTAAGCGTAAGACCGCTAACAAATGTAAAGGCAAATAATAAGACCATATTTAGCCCCTCTTTGCGCTTAGCCGCCATAAGACCGAAAAGCAAAACAAATTCGACTATTACAAGTCCCCAAAATAGCATTTTGTTACCCGCAAAAACATGCGCCATGCTAATGCCCACATAAGCACCCGCAGTAGCTGAAAGTAAAGATGCGGCAAAAAGCTGATAAGTTTGCTTAATAAACGAACTTAACGAACTTTGAGAATACGCAACCTCTTCTCTTTGAGAACTTTGATCAGCGTAGTTTCTGTTATACAAACTCATATTAACTCCTTAAATTTTTCCCCTAAATTTAGCCAAAAATAGGTAAATAATAATTAAAATTTTACTTAATTACGAAAAAATCACAAACATGTTCGTATTAAATAAAATTTGATATAATTAAACACAATTAACGTTTTTGGAGATCTGATGCAATCACTACTTGAAGGTGCCGTTAAATTTATGGAAGACGGCTTTTTGGAGCATAAAGAGCTTTTTGAAAGCTTACAACACGCTCAAGATCCACACACCCTTTTTGTCTCTTGTGTTGATTCTCGTGTTGTGCCAAACCTCATCACAAACTGCCTTCCTGGCGAACTTTTTATGGTAAGAAATATCGCAAATATCGTCCCTCCTTACCGTGTAAGTAGCGAATTTTTAGCTACTACATCGGCTATAGAGTATGCGCTTGAGGTATTAAATATCAAAAATATCATAATCTGCGGTCACTCAAACTGCGGAGGATGCGGGGCGCTATATCAGGACGAGTCTAAATTTATAAACACGCCAAATGTTAAGAACTGGATAAAGCTGATAGAGCCTATAAAATACGAGGTCTTAAAATTTACAAGCGACGATCCTGCAAAAATGGCTTGGCTAACAGAGCGCTTAAATGTCATAAATTCGATCGAAAATATCCTTACGTATCCAAATGTCGAGCGTAATTATTTAGATGGGAATTTAGCTATTTACGGCTGGCATTATATAATTGAAACGGGAGAAATTTTTAGCTATGATTTAGAGAGTAAAACCTTTAAACTTTTAGCTATCAGACAGGATACTCATGAGTAAAATTTTACTTGCGTTTTTACTATGCTTTAACCTTGCTTTTGCGGGTGAAAAAGGCGAAAACAACCAAACCGCTTCACTTGAGCCAAAAAATATAGTAGAAGCCACCGCTCAAATTCAAACCCTAAACGGGCAGATACAAATTTTAAAACTACAGCAACAAGACTCAAACGCCTCAAATACAAGCGCTTCAAATTTATCTACTCTTGAAAAGAGAAAAGAGAAGCTTTTAGACAAAATTCCATTTCTTATCATGCAAATAGACGTCAAACAAAGCGATATAGATAAATTTAAAGCACGAAAAAATTCTGCAGAAAACAAGGTCGCAAGATATGAAAAGTCAGGCAATAAAAAGCTCTTTGCACAAAATGCCATCGAGCTTGAACAGCTAAGGATAAGCGAAGCCTACTATACTGCACTCATAAAGCTTGAAGAGTTGTTTAAAAAGGGTGCAAAAGACAGTCAGATAAAAGATCTCATCGTAGCCGAGCTTTTAAATTTACAGACAAATTTATACCTAAACATTAAAGATCTAAAGGAATTTTTAGGCGATGATGTGGCGACATATAGCAACGAGATCGCCCTGCTTGAACTGCAAAAACAAACATCTGAAGAAATTTTAACATATATAAAAAACAACGCCGCACTTTTAAGCTCAAGCTTCATACTCTCTGAGTTAAATTTAAAAAATGCGATCGATCTTATAAATGAAAAAGTTCCCGTCAATACAAATAAATTTAATCTCGGCAAGACGGCCATTATAATTTTTATATTTTTATTTTTTATATCACTAACAAGACTTTTAGCAAAATTTACCTACTGGTTTATCTCGCTATTTGCAAAATTTGAAGGTAGCGAGGACATAAAAGATCAAATTCTTGACATCGTCAAACGACCGATAAGTTCGATACTTATAATCTATGCACTAAATATCTGCATAAGAATCGGCTACTATCCTGTGCCTATGCCTATAAATATCGCAAATACCTTTTCGATAATTTATATCTTGGCGTTTGCCTGGCTACTTTTAACCATGCTTGATGGATACGGACTTATACTAATCGGCAAGATCGCTCAAAAAAGCGGACGAAAAGAGGTTGTAAATTTAATCCTTAAAATTATATATTTTATCGTTCTTACGATAGCAACCTTGCTTGTTTTAAGCCGCCTTGGATTTGATATATCGGCACTTATCGCCTCCCTTGGTATCGGCGGTTTGGCTGTTGCTTTTGCGGCAAAAGACATCATCGCAAATTTCTTTGCCTCGGTTATGCTTCTTTTTGATAACTCCTTTTCACAAGGCGACTGGATAGTTTGCGGTGATATAGAGGGAACGGTTGTCGAGATAGGACTTAGAAAAACAACGGTTAGAAGCTTTGATAACGCACTTATATTTGTGCCTAACTCAAAGTTGGTAAGCGACCCTATACGAAACTGGACAAGACGTAAAATCGGACGCAATATCAAGCTTACCATCGGACTTACTTATAACTCAACTATTAAGCAGCTTCAAAAATGTATAGACGACATAAGAAATATGCTTCTTGATCATCCAAGTATATCAAAGCCTGATAACGGTGGTCAGTTTATGGCAAAAGATAGCAGGTCTAGATTTAAACAAAATATCGTAAGTATCGATGATCTAGCAGGTTATAAGAGCAACTTAACCGTAGCGCTTGATAACCTAAACGACAGCTCGGTGGATATCGTTGTAAACTGCTTTGCCAAAACAACCGTAGGCGCTGAATACGTCCTTGTAAAGCAAGATATTATATTTAAGATCATGCAAATCGTAAGCGAAAACAACCTTTCGTTTGCATTCCCAAGCCAAAGTCTTTATATAGAAAATACAAATTTACCACAAGATGAAATTTTACAAAAGGAGAATTTATGAGCACGGAATTTGAAGACGACTTCGATTATGAAGAGAGTATAGGAGATGATGACTACGACTCATCTAACACGTATAGTTATAATTATGACGAAAACGACTATGACTACGATGACGGTGACGAGGAAGAAGATAGCTACGAATCTTATTAAACGCTATTAAAATTTACATAAAGGAAGTTGCACTTTCATGAGCAAAGAAGTAGGACATGCTAGTTATAAAGCCGTAGAAAATATCTACAAAACGCTTTTATACATTTTAATCATAATAAATTTAACCTGTGTGCTTTTGTTCTACTTTATAAATGCAAATATCGCTATATTTTACGCCATGTCGGTGATTGTATTTGTATTAATGAGGTTAAATTTTAACATCAAACACAGCATGCTAATATCGGTGCTGTTTCATGCAAATACGATTATCGGCGCTACCTTGGGTTCTGTAGTATTGGGCTGGGCTTCAGGCATGTGGATCATGCTTGCATGCACCATACTTGTAAATTACTTTTTGGATTTTGACTCAAAACGTATCACATACGCGATCGTTATCATGGAGCTGCTTATATTAATAGCACTTTACTTTTTTACAAAAGATATCAACATCGGGCTTTCGAAAGAAATTTTACTTATAACAAACACAGCGAACATTATCTTGATATTTTATACAAGGATAAAACTTTCAACATACGCCGACATCATAACGGCAGCTGACTATCAGCGACTTAAAAACGAAACGGATGAGCTTGAAAAGCTTTCAAAAAGAGACTTTCTCACCGGTCTTTTAAATAGGCGCTCTATAAAAAATATCCTAAGATACGAGCTAAGCGCGTTAAAAGAGAATGAAAATCCAAACTCAAATTTAGTCGTTATGCTTGGCGATATAGATAACTTTAAAACGATAAATGATACATTCGGACACGAGCGAGGAGATGCGGTTTTAAAAGATGTTGCCGATATGCTTGTAAGTATCTTCAGAAAAGATGACTATATCTGCCGATGGGGCGGGGAAGAATTTCTTATAATACTTCCGAATACAAAAACCGACTTCTTATACAAGATCACCGCAAGGCTTACGCGAAGCATAAATTCTATCAAACTACCCGATAAATCAGCTGTGAGTATGACATTTGGTATGGTTGTTTGCACAAATAAAACGATCATCACGATGGACGAGCTTATAGGCAAGGCAGACGCCCTGCTTTACCAAGGTAAAAGAAACGGTAAAAATCGCATAGAATGGAAATTTGACTAGTGAGTATCTTTGTTAAAAATATAAAAAGAAACATAAATCCTGAGCTATTTTTACAGATAGTTTTAACCCTGTCATTGATAACTCACATTGTGTATTTTGTTTTATTTCTCATCGCAAAAGAAGAGAGCCTAGCCGTGGTTAATATATTTTCGATAATAAGCTATATATTTTCGATTAAAATTTTAATAGACAACAAAACAAACGCAAAACTATCGTTTTTTATATTTCAAATAGAAACATTTGTATATGTATTTATCTGCACTATGGTGCTTGGCTGGGGATACGGCTTTGGTTTATTGTTTTTAACCTCAACGTTTACCATGCTCTTGCCCGCATTTGCTTACAGAAAAGTCAACCACACTATCATAACGATACAAACCATAGCCGCCATTATATGCTTGCTGTTTCTTGCGGGGGAACCAAATAGACCATATGACGCGTGGCGTGATATTTTCATGGTGATAAACCTTAGTGTAATGACCTTTTTTGCTATAGCTATAGCCTATCTGCTTGAAGTGTCTAACAAGCTAATCTACGCAAGCGTCTTAAAACAAAAAGATAAAATTCGCATGATAGTTAACCACGACCCATTAACAGGGCTTTTAAACCGAACTTCTATGAATAGCGTCATGGACAAGAAGAGTCTTTTTGAAAATATAAATTTCTCCATCGTAATGTGCGATATAGACAACTTTAAAATCATCAACGATACTTACGGACATAGCGCAGGAGACGCGCTTTTGGTTGATTTTGCAGGAATTTTACACAAAACATTTAAAGAAAACGACTATGTTGCTCGCTGGGGCGGAGAAGAATTTCTTATCATAACTTACAACGCGACATCTGGCGAAGCTCTAAAAAGTATGCAACAAGTAAAAGAGCTGATAAGTCAGTCAACAACCACATATCAAAACACCGCCATAAAAGCAACGATGACATTTGGTATGGTATCGCACGATGGAAAAGAGCCATTTAATATAAAAGACATGATAAGACAAGCCGACGCACTACTTTATCAAGGTAAAAAACGAGGTAAAGATATCATTGTAAATGAAAAATACAACCACGCGCTATGGGGGGGGGCGGAGCACCCCTAAATAACACAAAGCCCTCTTTATATCAAATCCAAATTTAAAGTATATAAAATTTAAAGATTATGACGGAGGTTATCCGCCATAATCATAAAGAAGTTTTAATTGCCATACATTAAATTTGGCAACCAAAGTGAAATTTCAGGTATATAAGTTATAAGTATAAGCCCCACAAACAGCGTTAATGTCCATGGTAAGCACGACATGATAACATCTTTTAAGCTCATGCCCGTTAGTCCGCTAGCAACAAATAGGTTAAGCCCCACAGGTGGCGTGATCATGCCTATCTCCATATTCACGATAAGAACTATACCAAAATGTATCGGATCGATACCTAGCATAGTAGCTATCGGTAAAAGCAGCGGCACCATGATCATAACAACAGATGACGGCTCCATAAACTGACCCATGATAAATAGCAATATATTTACGATGATCAAGAATGTTATCTTGCCGATATTTGCACTTAGCATAGCATCCGCGATAGCTTGAGGTATCTGCTCACTTGTAAGTAGATATGCAAACACAACCGCGTTTGTAATGATGAAAAATATCATCGCGGTAGTCATCGCCGAATCAAGACATATAGCCCAGATGTCCTTAACTTTTATATCCTTATACACAAAAAGCGATATAACAAGCGCATAAACGGCACTAGCCGCAGCAGCCTCGGTCGGAGTAAAAATTCCGCCGTAAATTCCGCCTATAACGACAACAATGATCAAAAGCGCCCAAAACGCCTTACCGAATTTCTTAATACGCTCACTCATCGGCTCAGGAGTAGTTGCCTTAAAGCCTAGTTTTCTTGCTCCGATATAAGTTTGAGCTATCATCATAGCACCAAGCATAACACCCGGTATAACGCCCGCCATAAATAGCTTACCTATACTAACCTCAGCCGTTACACCATAAACGATCATAACAACAGAAGGCGGTATCAAAATTCCAAGTGAACCCGCAGTCGAAATTCCTCCTACGGCGTAAGTTGCGGGATAGCCCGCCTCTTTTATAGCTACAAACATGATAGAGCCGATCGCAACAACCGTTGCAGGAGAACTTCCAGAAACTGCCGCAAATATTATACAAGCAAATATCGCACTCATCGGAAGACCACCAGGCAAATGTCCTACCATAGACTTTGCAAATTCTATAATACGCTTAGCAGAACCACCTTTGCTTAGTAAATTTCCCGCCAAGATAAACATAGGTATCGCCATAAGCGAAAATTTGTTTATACCGTCAAATATAAGTTGAGGAATTCCCGCTAGCTCCAAGTCTGTAAAAAGTATCATAGTAAGCACAGTGCTTGCGCCAAGTGAAATGGCTACAGGCACACCTATAAGCATAAGCCCAAAAAGAGCGATAAATAAAAACGCTATGGTCATTTTTGCTCCTTTTTAACAACAGAAACAGCATCTCTGATGGTTTCGGCTTCTGCATTTACGATAACTTTGTCAGCAGGTGTTTTGGCTATCTCGAAAATTTTCTCTCCAGCCCTATAGCTTGCACCCAAAAATGCTATCGGAAGAACAAGCATTGGTATCCATTGAGGAATTCCAAGGTCAACGCTCATAAATTCCATCTCGTGAAGTATCATGAGGTATTGAACACCGTAAACTACGATAAATAACAAAAATACCGTTGTTAGGATACTTGAAAATATCATATAGACTTTAGCGATCTGTGGAGGAAATTTTTCTATTAGTATGGTTACGCTTATATGAATGCCCTTTTTAAAACCATAAGCGGCAGCGAAAAATGCAGACCAGATGAAAAGGTAGTTTACCGTTTCACCTGCCCATGCCCAGCCACTGTTAAAACAGTAGCGCATAACGACATTGATAAAGGCTAGCAGCGTCCCGGCTGCTATACCTACGACGGCGATCGTCTTGTTTACACTAGCGATGCCGACATCTAAAATCTGAAAAAATCTTTGCATAGTATTACTTTGCATTTATAGTTTTTTCTACTAGATCTTTACCTATGATATCGTAAAATTTAGGATAGATAGGTTGCATAGCCTCAGACCATTTAGCTCTTTGAGTATCATCAAGTTTGAAAATTTCAAGCTTCTTAGTCTCTGCTGCGTATTTTTCAAGCTCTGCTATAACGTGTGCGTCCTCTTTAGCGGTCTCTTCACGCTCATAATCAGTAGCCTCACTAAGTGCTTGAGTAACATACTTTTTCATATCTTCAGGCAAACTCTTCCAGAATTTATCGCTAACTACTACAAGATAGCCAAGATATCCGTGGCTTGAAAGCGTAAGCGAACTTTGAACTTCATGGAATTTTGTGTTATAGAAATTTGAAAGCGGGTTTTCAGTCGCATCTACAACGCGTTGTTGAAGCGCAGAGTAAACCTCCGAGAACGGAAGAACTTGAGGGTTGCCTCCGACTGCTTTCATTTGTTCTTCTAAAACTTTTGAGCTTTGAATTCTAAATTTTTGTCCTTTAGCATCTTCGGGATTTACGATAGGTTTTGTGCTTGAGCTAAAGTGTTTAAAGCCCGCATCCCAATAATCAAGCGCAACAAAACCTTTTTTAGTAACTAGGTCTTTTAAAGCCTGACCAACTTCGCCGTCTTGAACTTTATGCAGGTGATTTTCATCTGCAAATATAAACGGTAGATCAAAAAGCTGAAACTGTGGAACGATAGGCGTAAATTTTGAAAAACTAGGCGCTGCCATTTGAACGTTGTTTAGCTTTAAAGCACCAAATACACGATCATCATCAACAAGTTGAGCCGAAGGGAAAACTTGAACTTTTATCTTACCGCCGCTTATCTCCTCAACGCGTTTTGCGAAGAAATCAGCCGCTTTTCCTTTTGGTGTACTTGCCGCAACAACGTGCGCGAATTTTATTGTATATGTTTTTTCAGCTGCAAATGCACTTACTGCAACTGCGCAGCTTAGTATTGTTGAAATTAAAACTTTCATGAGTTTCTCCTTTGTTTGGTTTTAAGCCCATTATAATATTTAAATTTTTGATTTTGTATAGTTTGTTACATTTAGTTACTTTTATTTCATTACAAATGTTACTTTTTTACTCATTTAATATTTTAAAAGTGGTAAAAATATCCTATAAACGATAAAAATACTCAATTAATAATTTAGTTACAAATTTGTAATATAATGTGACTTGTAAAATTCAATATATAAGGAACCAAAATGTTTACACTAAGACAACTTCCGTTTGACGCTAAAACAAATGCCGTCGTAAGCGAGCAAACCTGTAATTACCACCACGGCAAACACCACGCAACTTATGTCGCAAATTTAAATAATCTAATAAAAGATAGCGAATTTGCAAATGCAGGACTTTATGAGCTTCTAATAAGCGCTAAAGGCGGACTATATAACAATGCGGCTCAAGTTTATAACCACGACTTTTACTGGGATTGTATAGCTAAAAAAAGCCAGATGAGCCAAGAGCTACAAGCGGCGCTATCAAATGAATTTGGTAACTTTAAAGACGAGTTCATTAAAGCCGCTACAACACTTTTTGGTTCAGGCTGGGCATGGCTTGTTTATAGCCCGTCAAGCCAAAAATTAGAGATCGTTCAAACTTCAAATGCCGTAACTCCGGTAACCGAAGGTAAAATTCCACTTCTTGTTGTAGATGTTTGGGAACACGCGTATTATATTGATAACTTCAATGCTCGCCCAAAATACCTCGAAACATTTTATGAAAACATAAACTGGGAATTTGTTTCATCTGCTTATGAGTGGGCAAAGAAAGAGGGTTTAAATTCCGTTAAATTTTATATCGACGAACTTCACGGAAATAAATAATAGTTACCATTTGTAACATAAGTCTTAGGTGAACTACACCTAAGACAAATTTATCATTTTGCGTTTTGATAAGCCAAAACTCCGGCTTTTAATCGCCTAAGCCCTTCCAAAACTCGCTCTTTTTGGGTTGCAATATTCATTCTAACAAAACACTTTCCACCACGATATGCATTGCCGTCATTTAGCCACAGTCCTGCTTTTTCTCTTAAAAATTTAGTAAATTCGCTTGAATTCTCACAAATTTTAGAGCAGTCTAGCCATAACAAATAAGTGGCGTCCGAAGGAACTAGACGGATAGGTAAATTTTCTCGCTCGATAAATTCCTTAACCAAGAGTTTATTTTCATATACATAACGATTTAGCTCATCAAGCCATGCCTCACCCTCGTTAAATGCGGCTATAGTTGCCGTTATAGCAAAGGCGTTTGCTTCGGCAACCTCGTCTGTATTTAAAGCTCTGTTCATCCTGACTCTTAGAGTTTTGTTTGGAACGATAACGGCTGAAGTCTGAAGTCCTGCGATGTTAAATGCCTTTGTGGCAGAAACGCAAGTGATAGAGTTTTGCGCACAAATTTCATTTATACTAGCAAATGGCACGTAACTTTTCCCGGGATCGGTCAAGTCGCAATGTATCTCATCACTAAGCACTAAAACGCCGTATTTATAGCAAAGCTCACCGATGCGAGCAAGATCGGTTTTGCTCCAAATTTTACCTGCTGGGTTTTGAGGGTTGCAAAGCAACATCATAGTCGTGAGCGGATCTGAAAGCTTTTCTTCAAGATCATCAAAGTCGATACAATACTCACCATTTTCATAAACAAGGTCGTTTGATAGGACTTGTCTGCCGTTGTTTGTTATGCAGTTAAAAAACAGATGATAAACCGGGGCTTGGACTACTACCTTGTCTCCAACGCTTGTAAATTTGCGCACGGCAGAGCTCATAGCAGGAACTATACCCGTGCAAAACATCATGGAATTTGGCTCAAATTTTACTCCATGTCTGCGTTGCCACCAAGAGCAAATCGCCTCATTCCACTCATTTGGGATATACGAGTAGCCAAATACGCCATTATCAAGTCTTTTTTGTATAGCAGATAAGATTTCTGGTGCAGCCTTAAAGTCCATATCTGCCACCCACATAGGCAGTTCATCGCCATTGGTGCGCCATTTTGATGAATTGGTGCCACTTCTGTCAACCAAGGTATCAAAGTCGTATTTCATGCTCTTCCTTTAAATTTAGCTTATTTCCCTGATCAAAAGTTGCGGAGTGATGAGTCCGCGAAATGAATTTTTTGAAACCGAAAATACTATGTCTATGACATCACCCGCTCTTGCATGATGATTAAAGTTAAAAAACAGCGCCTCAAGCGTCTTATCATCTTTTTGCAATATAAGCTTTAAGTGATTTTGGTCCCTGCCTATGAGGCGTTCATTTTTCACTAAAATATCTCGTATCTTAAACACAGGGCGTGGATTTTTCTGCCCGTAAGGCTCGAAAGACTCTAAAATTTCAAGCAACTCAAAGTCGATTTCGTTCGCATCTATATCACCAAGCAACTCATCTGAATGAAGAAATGTTTGCAGGTCATCCATTAAAAAGCAGCTTTGATTTATCGCCTTTTTAAATTTCTCTAAATTTTCCGGATCGCAAACAAGCCCTGCCGCACCCTTGTGTCCGCCGTAACTATTTAAAAGTTCGTCATGTTGTGCGATAAGCGAAAGTATATCAAGCTTACCAACACTTCTGGCACTGCCTTTGGCTCTTCCTTTATCTACGCTAAAAACTATAGCCGGCTTACCAAAATGCTTTGCTAAACGGCTTGCAACTATGCCGATAACTCCCTCATGCCACCGCTCACCCCAAGTTACAATAATCTCGTCATTTTCAGAAACATCCTTTAACGAGCACTCAAAGAGCGTCCTCTCCTCTTCTTTACGAGAGTTATTAAATTCTATGATCATGTCAAGGTATTCATAGGCTTCGTTTATGTTTTTAGAGCGTAAAAAATAAAACGAATTCATCGCATCATCCATGCGACCGGCCGAATTTATAAGAGGTGCGATAAGAAAACTAATGTCGTCACACTCGAATTTATCCTTGCCGTAAAATTCTTTTATCGCTGTAAATGCGGCACGTTTTGAGCTGTTTAACCTTATAACTCCCAGTTTAACAAGCATCCTATTCATATCTCTTAATTCCATCATATCAGCTATGATAGCTATAGCTAAGAGCTCTAAAAATTTCGCCATATCATAGTTTAGTTTGCAAATTTCTTTCATCGCGCCAACTAAATACCACGCAACTTCTGCACCGCAAATTTCGATATTTGGAAAGGAGCAGTCAGGCTGCTTTGGGTTAATGATAGCATAGGCCTCAGGCAAGATAAGCGGGGGCATATGATGATCTGTTATGATGAGATCAATGCCCTTTTCTTTACAAATTTTGGCTGCCTCGTTTGCACTTATGCCGTTATCAACGGTGATGATAAGCGATACGTTATCATCGAGTTCATCGATCATATCAGGACTTAACCCGTATCCATCCTTAAAGCGATTTGGTATGCGAACTTGATAGTTGCTAACTCCCAAATCATCAAAAAATTCTGCCAATATCACACTAGAGACGACGCCGTCTACATCATAATCCCCAACAATGACTATATGTTCTTCACGCTCTATCGCCTCTTTGATACGCGTCGCGCCTTTAAAGATATCCTTTAAGACGCTTGGAGTAGGAATTTCAGAAAGCTTCTTGTGTATGTCTTTGCTAAATCTAAGCTCTAATAAATTCCTAATCTCCTCCTTACTTAGCATGGTTTGCTATACTAGCGCGTATAAAGCCCAGTATTGTTGGGTTTGGCTTTGTTAAACGCGAAGTAAATTCAGGGTGAAACTGCACTCCTATAAACCATGGGTGGTTTTTGATCTCGATAGCCTCTATCAAGCCGTTGCTTTCACCGCTTACTATAAGCCCGGCTTTTTCAAAACTCTCTCTGTATTTTGGATTTGCCTCATAGCGATGGCGATGGCGCTCTTTTACGGTTTTTACCTTGCCGTAAATTTCACTTAACAAAGAATTTGCTTTTATGTCACATGCATAAGCGCCAAGTCTCATAGTGCCACCTAACGGGCTTTTATGTGTGCGAATTTGCTTTTGACCGCTAGCGTCTATAAAGCTGTCTATTAGATAGATGATCGGGTTTTTGCATTCGGTATTAAATTCGATCGAATTTGCATCTTCGAGTTTTAAGACATTTCTTGCAAATTCTATAAGTGCAAGCTGCATGCCAAGGCAAATTCCAAGATACGGGATCTTGTTTTCACGGGCAAATTTTATCGCCTCGATCTTTCCGCTAACACCACGTTCGCCAAAGCCGCCTGCTACCAAAACACCGTCAACATCTTTAAGCAACTCTTCGACATTCGTTGGCTCTATCTTCTCGCTATCTATCCACTTTAAATTTACTCTTGCGTCTAAATTTGCTCCTGCATGGATGATACTTTCGGTTAGACTCTTATAACTCTCTTTTAGATCAACGTATTTGCCTACAAAAGCTATAGTCGTCTCGTCAGTTGGCGCGATGATACGTTTTACCAAACTATCCCATTGCGACATATCAGGTTTTAGCTCGCCAAGCCCTAAATTTTCAGCTATAGGAGTTAGTATGTCTTGCTTTAAAAACGCAAGCGGAATTTGATAGATACTTGCGCTGTCCGAGCTTTCTATAACGCAATTTTTCTCCACGCCGCAACTTGACGCGATCTTATCTTTTAACTCACGGTTTAGAGTCATTTCGCTTCGGCATATTATCATATCGGGGCTTATGCCGATACGGCGAAGCTCGCCCACACTGTGTTGTGTAGGTTTGGTCTTTAACTCGCCGGCAACTTTGATATAAGGCACGAGCGTTAGGTGGATATTCATAGCGCGTTTTTTACCAACCTCAACACGAAGTGCACGGATAGCTTCTAAAAACGGCAAACCTTCGATATCGCCGACTGTTCCGCCGATCTCTACTATCAAAACGTCTTTACCCTCTCCTGCTTTTTTGATACGGTCTACGATCTCACCAACGATATGAGGTATAACCTGTATCGTCTTACCAAGGTAGTCCCCTCTTCGCTCTTTTTCTATAACGGCGCTATAAACGCGACCTGTCGTAAAGTTATTATCCTGACTTAGGCTTTCATCTAAAAATCTCTCATAATGTCCAAGGTCAAGGTCTGTCTCCGCACCGTCATCCGTAACAAAAACCTCACCATGTTCAAGAGGGCTCATAGTTCCCGGGTCAACGTTTATATAAGGATCTGCCTTTAGCATACTTACCTTTAAGCCGACATTCTTTAAGAGTGTGGCGATACTAGCAGCCGCGATACCTTTACCAAGTGAGCTTAAAACGCCACCTGTTATAAAAATATACTTCGTCTCTTTAACCATAAATTTTCCTTTATTTTAATATTTTAATGGCTCAATTATATCTTTTTAAATTTAAAATACACCATGTTTTAATCACAAAACACCCACAAAAGCGGTTTAAATATATAAAGAGCAAACAGGAAAATTCGAGTAAAAACGACATTGTTTCACGCAAAATGACTTGATAACTAAAACCTAGTTTAAGTTTGATTATTATAGACTTTGCGGATGAGTAAAAACTATCTAATAAATTTCTTTAAACTATACAGCGACGGCTTTAAAAACATGAAACTCGGCAAGAGGCTCTGGGCGATTATTTTAATAAAGCTTCTCATTATGTTTGGTATACTTAAGATATTTTTCTTCAGTGAAACACTCAATACCAAATTTCAATCAGACGACGAAAAAGCAAATTTTGTCATCGAAAATTTAACAAAAGAGTAAAAATTTATATTTATGTTGGATACAAAAGATGAAAATTTTTATAAATTTGGCATTAGCGCTGGCATGCGTATATATGTGCCTAGGAACCGGGAGATTAACATACAGCGGAGGATACAACGAGCTTTTAAAGCTACTTCTTAATACCTTATATCTTTATGGTAGCGTTTGGCTTTTTGTGAAATTTCGCTATATTTTTTGGCTGATATTTTTCCCTTTCGTGCTATTTTTATGCTTTTATGCACCGGTGGGACTTACAAACGGTATGGTAAATGAGGCATTTGTAATGTCGATATTTGGTACCTACTTAAGCGAGGCTAGCGAATTTTCAAGAACTCTGCCTGCAGAGTATGTTTTGCTTTCGATTTTTTCTTTATCTTTGATAATTTATCTTAGAAAAACAAATAAAACAGTTTTAACAAAAAGGCAAATTTTTATATTTTTTACACTTTTTGCCGTAGCCACAGCTACTGGAAAACTCTGGGGTATAGCAACTACTAGTTCTTTTTTTAAGTCAATTAAGTTTTTTCAAAAATCATACAACGACTTAAAACTATATCAAAACACGGTCATAAAGCCGCAATGGCAAATAAAAAGCATAGATAACAAATACCAAAACCATGTCGTTGTTATCGGTGAGAGCGCAAGACGTGACTATCATGAAATTTACGGCTATAGCATCAAAAACAACCCGTTTTTAAGCAGTGTAAACGGCACTTTCATAGACGGCTTTAATGCAGTCGGGATAAACACCATCCCTTCACTCAATGGAACTTTAAATCACAATAGAAATTTAAATTTAAACATCGTCGATCTGGCAAATTTAAGCGGCTTTGAAACATTTTGGTTTTCTAACCAAGGCTATCTAGGATGCTACGACACACTTACTACCTTGGTTGCTAAACGCGCAAAAAATGTGTATTTCATGCCAAAAGAAGGAGGCGGTAAATTTGATAGCGATTTGGTTGGTCATTTTGCTAAAATTTTTGATACTCCATCACAAAAACCGCGTGTTATATTTTTGCATTTTATAGGCTCTCATCCGATAACTTGCAACAAGCTATCTTCAAAAGAGTATCTTAAATACCCAGACGAAGCGACATTTAAGATAAACTGCTATGTCGAAAGCATAAGGCAAACGGACAACGACCTTAAGTCGGTTTATGAAATTCTGACAAGAAATTTACAAGAAAACAACGAAAGTTTTTCTATGATATATTTTAGCGATCACGGGCTAACTCACGTCAAAAAACCTGTTGAACTTTTGGCGGTAGAACATATAGCAAAAGAGCATTTACAGGTACCTTTACTTAAAATTTCAAGCGATGATAATGGTAGAAAATTTATACAAAACGAGAGTTATCAAAGCCATTTTCCACAAAGCTTTGCAAAATGGATCGGTGTGCAAACTGAAAATTTTAACGAGATAAGTGATGTTTTTGAAGAAGTCAAACAAGATGATTTTTTAAATTCAAAAATGCTGATAAAAAATATAAGCGGTGATCCCGCAATTGATATTAGCAGCTTTAAATAGCCGTTTTTAGCAAATTTATTTAAAAAAAATGAAATTTGTATTATAATCGAGAATAATAATTTTTTTTAAAGGAAAAATATGGCTGAATTAGCTTCGGTTGATTGGTCTAGGGCACAGTTTGCATTAACGGCTCTGTATCATTTTCTATTTGTTCCGCTCACACTGGGACTTAGCTTCATTATCGCGATAATGGAGAGCATTTATGTCAAAACAGGCAACAAAGAGTGGCGTGACATAACCAAATTTTGGCTAAAACTTTTTGGCATTAACTTCGCTATCGGTGTTGCGACGGGCATCATAATGGAATTTGAATTTGGCACAAACTGGGCAAATTACAGCTGGTTTGTGGGTGATATCTTCGGAGCACCGCTTGCGATAGAAGGACTACTTGCGTTCTTTATGGAAAGCACATTCTTTGCCGTAATGTTCTTTGGTTGGGATAAAGTAAGTAAAAAATTTCACCTTATCTCTACTTGGCTTGTTGCGATCGGCTCAAATTTAAGCGCACTTTGGATACTTGTCGCAAACGGCTGGATGCAATACCCTATCGGCATGAAATTTAATCCAGATACCGCAAGGATGGAGATGGAAAATTTCTTCGAAGTAGCACTTAGCCCGGTCGGTATCATTAAATTTTTACATACGGTTACTAGCGGATATGTCATCTCTGCACTTTTTGTTATAGGAATTTCGGCATGGTTTATCCTAAAAGGTCGTCATCTTGTTATGGCAAAAAAGAGCATGATAGTAGCTACTAGTTTTGGACTTATCACGTCTTTGTTTTTACTATTTAGCGGTGACGAGAGCGGATACCAAGCTGCAAAAGCTCAACCCATGAAACTAGCTGCAATGGAAGGTCTTTATAAGGGAGATACTAGACAAGGTCTAGTCGCTATGGGAATTTTGGATCCAAGTAAAAAACCCGGTGATGACAAAGATCCGTTCTTAATAGACCTTGAAGTACCTTACATGCTATCTTTGCTTGGCACAAGAAGCATAGAGGGCTTTATACCGGGGATCGACGACTTGGTTTACGGAAATGAAACACATGGCATAGAAAGTGTCGCAAGCAAGATGGAAAAAGGCAAAATCGCAGCCGACGCGCTTAAAATTTATAAAGAAGCTAAGAAGTCAGGCGATACGCAAACAGCCCAAGATGCTGCAAAAATTTTAGATGAAAATATGAAATTTTTAGGCTACAACTACCTTGATAAACCAGAAGATGCCATTCCTCCTGTAGCAACTACATTTTACAGCTTTCACCTTATGGTTACACTTGGGGGTTACTTTATAGCGCTATTTTTGGTTGTTACCTACCTTTGCATGGCAAACGAGATCGAAAACTTTCCAAAACTCCTTTGGCTTTGTGTGCTTAGTATACCGCTTGGATACATTGCGGCTGAGGCAGGATGGATAGTGGCAGAAGTCGGTCGCCAACCTTGGGCGATACAAGACCTCATGACCGTAGGTGTCGGCGCTACAAATTTAGCCGATACAAACGTGAAAATTTCTTTCACGCTATTTGCCGTGCTTTTTACGACGCTACTTATAGCTGAGATAAAAATCATGTCAAAACAGATAAAGATAGGATTTGAAAGTCATGTTTAGTTTAGAAATTCTTCAATTTTACTGGTGGTTTATAGTTAGTTTGCTTGGCGGGCTGCTTGTGTTTATGATGTTTGTTCAAGGCGGACAAACACTTATCTTTTCACTCGCTAAAAACGAACTTCAAAAAGATATGATCATAAATTCTATCGGTCGCAAATGGGAGCTTACCTTTACCACGCTTGTTATGTTTGGCGGCGCTTGTTTTGCGGCATTTCCACTCTTTTATGCAACAAGCTTTGGTGGTGCGTATTGGGTTTGGCTTGCGATCTTGTTTTGTTTTATACTTCAAGCTGTAAGCTACGAATACCGCAAAAAACCTGATAATTTTCTAGGTGTAAAAACTTATGAAATTTTTCTTTATATAAACGGCTCGCTTGGCGTTATCTTGATAGGAATGGCAGTTAGTACATTTTTTTCAGGAAGCGACTTTATGCTAAATGAAAGAAATTTCGTTGATTGGCAAACACCTTGGCGCGGACTTGAAGCTTTAGCTAACCCGATGCTATACCTGCTTGGTCTTGCGATGTTTTTCCTGTCTCGTATAGGCGGTGCTTTATATCTTATAAATAACATAAACGACGAGGAGTTAAGGGCAAACGCAAGAAAAGCGGTGCTTAAAAATACCATTTTGTTTTTACCGTTTTTCTTGGCATTTTTGTTTTGGATACTTACAAAAGACGGATTTGAATACGATGCAAACGGCGTGGTTACGCTAAGCAAATACAAATACTCTCTAAATTTAGTAAAAATGCCTATGATCGCACTTGCGATGACTGTTGGTATCGTAACCGTTCTTTATAGTGTTTTTAAAGGTGCTTTTACAAAGAGTATACACGCGATCTTTCCTTATGGACTAGGTGTAGTCTTGGTTGTTACTTCATTGTTCTTGATCACAGGACTAAACAATACCGCGTTTTATCCGTCTTTTAGCAACCTACAAAGCTCGCTTACGATAAAAAATGCAAGCTCAAGCCACTATACACTAAACGTCATGGCTTATGTTAGCCTGCTTGTACCTGTGGTTTTAGGCTATATCTTTGTGGTTTGGAGAGCTATAGATAGCAAGAAGATCACAAAAGAAGAGATCAAAAACGATCAACACGCTTATTAAGGAGAGATGATGATATCGGCTTTAGTATTTTTCTTTTTGTGGATTTTATCTCTGTTTTTAGGGTATAAATTTGTGCTCTTAAACATAAAAGAAGTTGAAAAATATCCGCAAAGATACTTTGACTTTGAAGATAAAAACAAATAAACAGACGGGGCTTTCCCGTCTTATCGTAAATAAACCTAAATTTAAACTTACCAAATATACTTTAAAACCAAAACAAAAGCTACTTACTAGCACACAGCATGTATCCGCCGTCAAAGATGTTTTTGACATTTAAATTTAACTCGTTTTTAAGACGTGATATAGCCTTTTGCGCGCTGTTTTTGCTTGTCGGCTCATTACTGTAAACAAATTCGTCTATCATCTCATAGCCAACTAAAGAATTTAGATTGTAAGCTAGTAGCCAAAATAGTCTATTTTGTAAAAACGTAAGATATATTTCTTGACCATCTTTGTAAATTTTTTCCTTAGCCAAATTTATGCTAACCCCGTCACTTATCTTGACAAGCTCGTCTTCGTTTTTAAAAGTTAAAGTCACAAGCGCACCCCTAATAGTTTGCATGTCGATCGGTTTTTTCAAAAACAGTGTCGCACCCTGCTTTATGCTTTTAATTAAATTATGATCTGTATCATACGAAGTAAATATTATAAATTTTTGACGTGATTTTACCCTCAATATCTCTTTCATCATATCAAAGCTGTTCATTAACGGCATGTGAATATCGGTTAAAATTATATCGGGGTTAAATTTATTAAACAGTTCAACTCCTTCATACCCATCCCTTGCAACATTTACGGCTTTACAACATGGACGCAACCCTTCAGTTATCGTTTCACGAGCTATCTCGTCGTCTTCAGCGATTAAAACCGAGATCGTTGATAATAAGCTTAATACCTCATCATTCATATTTTTCCTTTTAATTTATAGCAAAACTAAAACAAAACACCGTTGGATCTTTGACGCTCAAGAGCTTTAAATCACCGCAGATTTTCTCGTTTGCGAGCTTTTTACCAAAGTAAAGTCCGATCCCGCTACCAAATTCTTTTGTCGTCTTTGGAGTATCAAATATCTTTTCTTGTATGCGTTTATCTACTCAGCAACCAAACTCACTTACCTTGATATAGCAGTATTTCTCATCAAATTTCACACTTATACTAATCACTCTTGATTTAAAATCATCTTTAAATTTTTCCACTACGGCATCTTTTGCGTTGTGGATTAAAATAAGCAAAATTTGCTGGATGATATTTTCTACTTGACTGATATTTCTATCCTCAAATTCTTCAAGCACCACACCTACATTTGCACGACTTAGCTCAGTATGCATAAGAGTTAAAAGATTTTTAATACTCCTTTTTATGCTAAATTTGCTTATGTTTTCATTTGTTTTATAAAAATTTCTAAAAATTTCAATAGTATCGCCTAAAAGCATGATTGATTTTTCTTGATTTTTTAACATTACTTCTAGTTTTTCATCACTTAGATGACCGTCTTTTTTCAGCGCATTTATGGTTGTTGTTATTAGCCTTAAGGAATTTACAGGCTGGATAAATTGATGATTTATGCCGCTTAACAACTCTCCTATCTCGCTCATTTTTGCCTTATGCATAAGTAAAATTTCATACTCTTTTTTTCGAGCATTGATTTTATTATACATAAAGTTATGCAAGAAATTTGCAAGCAAGCTAAGAACTAAAAAGCCACAAAGAAGCAATGCAGCGTTTTTACTGATATCGTTTAAGAGATTATCGATCTCTTTTTCATTATCAACTCCTGCTCCAACAAACCAGTTTAGGTATTTTATCTCTGAAAACGAGATAAAATTTGAGCCTATATTTAATATTTTTGTATTATTTTTATTAAGATACAACTCCTTAAAGTTCTCTTGTATTTGCGGCTTTAAAGAGTTATCTTTCATAGGTGTTAAAATCTCCCCGCCGTTTGTTATAACAAATGAGTATGAATTTGGCGATAGCTTGAAATTTTTAATCTTTTCAAACAAACTTTGAAGCTTTACAACACCGCATAAAACAGCATTAAATTCACCTTCGTAAAAATTAGGCACACAAAAATTTAACGTCTCTTGTTCTAATATCGCGTGTTTTGGCATGAAATTTACGGTAGGCGCTAAAGTATCTTTGGTCTACGCATACCATATAAGATCTGCCCTTATAGCCTGTCTATCATAAGACGGCAACATCTTACCGTCAACCCAGATATCGCCGCTTTTAGCCTGAAGCTGAACGACATCGAATTCTTTTGAATTTTTGGCAAATATTTTTAAAAATTCGTTAGTCTTGTTGCTATCTGATAAAAGGTTTGAACTCTCTACAAATTCAGAAACTCGTATCAAAGAATTTATCCTTTCATCAAACCACGCTTGAAATGTATCTATGATATTTTCACCGGCTATGATTTTGTTTTTATTTGATAACTCTATCATCCTATTTTTAGCACTGTCTTAAACATTAAAGCCTAAAAGAACGACCGCCATACTTGCTAGCAAAACAACGATATAAGTACTGTTTTTAAAATACCCAGACACTACACTTATCCTTTAAAGAAAACTTTTAAATTTCAGTATTATAAAATTTTATTTTTAAAAAAGATAAAAATTGAAAAATTTATTAATATACATAATTTAAGTTAAATTTAATTTCAATGTCATAATTTGGACAACTCTGCAAATTATGATCTCATTAAACATTTTTTTAACAAGGAGAATTCCATGAAAAAGTTAGTTTCATCTGCTGTTGTTGCAGGGCTATTGGTCGGTGGATTTGCCATGTCTGCCCTTGCTGCTGGTGGTGGAAGCGGGCCAAATACATATCGCGGTGTCAGACAAATAGGTGCCGTGGTTATGAACCCATACAAAGTAGCGCCTTTAACCGCTTTAATAAGAAGTGCGGGATATACACTAACGGATGTCAAAGTAACAGTAAAGGCTAAAAAAGACGGTGTAGATATCAGCTATAACGTGTCTAATCAAAAAGTTCTTCAACACGGCGGTATCCCTGTTTGGGGCCTGTATCCTGATTATGTAAACGAAGTTGCTGTAAGCTACAAGAAAAATGGCGAAGCGGTAAGTGAAACATATAAAATTTATGCTCCGGCTATCGGACTATATGGCTCAGGAACAGGACAAAAGCAAATTCTGCCTGATGCAACTATCACAAAAGACAATCCAAAATACCATAAAAATATCTACCTAATGAACCACCTAAGCTCCATCCTTCCAAATGCGGCTCAAGTTACTTGGAACAACCCTGTAGGCGGCGCACTTGAGTGGGATTATGAGAGCTATGTTTGGATGGTTGATGGCAAGGGCGATATCAGATGGTATCTAAAGACTGATGAATTTAGAGATCCTAATCACATCATGAAAAAGGGCAACATGATGGGCTTTGACCAAACAGCAGATGGCGATCTTATCTGGGGACAAAGCCAAGTAATGAATAGATACGACCTTATGGGACGTAAAATTTTCCAAAGAGAGCTACCAAAAAGCTATATCGACTTCTCTCACCATATGGAAGAGACATCAAAAGGAACATTCCTCTTACGCGTGGCTTCAAGCGACTACAAACGTAAAGATGGTAAAAATGTCCGAACTGTTCGCGATGTTATCGTAGAGCTTGACACAAATGGCAATGTCGTAGATGAGTGGAAGATAATGGATATTTTGGATCCTTACAGAGATGTTAATTTACTAGCACTTGACCAGGGTGCGGTTTGTCTAAATGTCGATGCTACCAAAGCCGGACAAACAGCAAACAAAGAGGATCTTGAAGATGATCATGCACCTTGGGGCGATGTAGCAGGCGTTGGAGCCGGTAGAAACTGGGCACACATAAATTCTGTTAACTACGATGCAAACGATGACAGCATCATTCTTTCTGTAAGAAACCAAAGTGCGATTGTAAAAATCACTCGCGATAAAAAAGTAAAATGGATCCTTGCTTCAAAAGAGGGCTGGACTGGCGACCTAGCAACAAAAGTACTTAAACCTATCGATGCAAACGGCAAAGCTATAGACTGTGGCGAAAGTGGCTCAAAATGCCCTGGATATGAAAGTGATAAGGGTGGATTTGACTACACTTGGACACAACACACAGCTTATAAAGTAAATGAAAAAAGCAAAGGTAGCAAGGTTCACGTAAGCGTATTTGACAATGGTGATAGTCGCGGTATGGAACAACCGGCACTTATAAATATGAAATACTCACGCGCGGTTGAGTATGTCGTAGATGAGAAAAACATGACTGTTCAGCAAGTTTGGGAATACGGCAAAAATCGTGGCTTTGAGTGGTATAGCCCGATAACTTCGGTTACTGAGTATAACCCTAAATTTGACACTATGTTTGTCTACTCTGCCACAGCCGGACTTGGTGATGTTAAGGCATTCCGTGCTGGTAAAGCAGCTCTTACTCCATTCTTAGAAGAGATTAAGTATGGCACACAAGAGGTTGAGTTTGAGATGAAATTTATTAACTCAAATACCATTGGCTATAGGGCATTACCTATTGATATCAATAAAGCCTTCAACTCCAAATAGACACTATATACAAACGACCTTTGCATAAACAAGGGTCGTTTTGTGTAAATTCTATACGTTGTTAAACGAAGAGCAAGTTTTTTGTGATTTATTAAAGGATTTATAATGTATAATGCAACTTTTCCTACGCCATTTGAATAATATCTCCTTTCCTCATCATATTTCTTTCATTTGGCGTTCTTTAAATTTTTATCTAAATTCAATTTTAAGCATTTTATAATATTAGCGATAGTTTTACAAGAAAACAAACTGCTATAATTCAAATTGATAAAAATTTTCAAAAGGAGAAAATATGAAAAAGATTCTTTCATCGGTTGCAGTTGCAGGATTGTTAGTAGGCACAGTTGCTACAACAGCTCTTGCTATCGGCGGACCAAGTGGCGCACATATCGACTATGCGATACCTGGACAACTTGGTGAAGTAGTTGTAAATCCTTACGATACAGCTCCTCTTACGGCTGTTATCAAAAACGGCGGCTATACCATCAAAGACGCAAAAGTAACAGTTGTCCCAAAACCGGGTGGACAAGTGATAAGCTATAAAGTAGCCGACAAACATCTACGCACACACGGGGGAATTCCTGTATTTGGCATGTATCCGGACTACCAAAATACTATCGAAGTCGAATACACAAAAATTTATAAAGGTGTCGAAGAGAAGATAAAAGAAACGTATAAAATTTACGCTCCTGCCATATATCTTGAAAGCACAGGCATGCCAAATCAAAAAGGAGCACTTTTTGATAAGATCGAGGTTGTAAAACCTGCTTCTAAAAAATTTGAAAACAGACTTTACTACGTAAATAACTTTGTTAATAAAACAGGAAAAGGCACAAAAGTCGTATGGAACAACCCAGCAGGCGGCGCGATAGAGTGGAACTATAGCCCAAACAACTTTATTCTTGATACAAAAGGTGAGGTCAGATGGTATCTTGAGCCAAGTAAAATTTACGACCTAAAACAACCTTTTAACGCAGGCGTTATGATGGGCTTTAAACAAAATCCAGATGGAGCTATGACTTGGGGGTACGGCCAACATTACGCCAAATACGATATCTTAGGGCGTGAAATTTTTAACCGCGAACTACCTGCTGGATACAACGACTTCTCTCACTCTATGGACGTCATGGATAACGGACACTATCTACTACGCGTTGCAAACGCAAACTACAAAAGAGCCGACGGTAGAAATGTCCGCACTGTTAGAGATGTGATAGTTGAGGTCGATCGCGACGGTAACGTAGTGGATGACTGGAGATTATATGAAATTTTAGATCCTTACAGAGATACTGTCCTAAAAGTGCTTGACCAAGGTGCAGTTTGTCTAAACATTGATGCTTCAAAAGCCGGTCATACAGCCTCAACAGATGAGCTAATGTCTATGGATAAAGAGGAAAAATGGGGTGACATCGTAGGATCAGGTCCGGGACGCAACTGGGCTCACGTAAACAGCGTAGATCATGATCCAACAGACGATAGCATCATAATAAGCTCACGTCACCAAAATGCCGTTATTAAAATCGGACGTGATAAAAAAGTCAAATGGATAATGGGCGGACACAAAGGCTGGAAAGAGCAATTTAAATCAGCCTTGCTTCAACCGATAGATAAAAACGGCAACAAAATAGTCTGCGAAGACGACTACACAAAATGCCCGGGATATGAAAGCGACAAGGGTGGATTTGACTGGCAATACACACAGCACACAGCATTTAGAATAGACAGCAAGTCTAAAAAAGGTGTTGTTTACCTAACAGTATTTGATAACGGCGATAGTCGTGGCTTTGAGCAACCTGCGATCGCCGGCATGAAATACAGCAGGGCGGTGGTATTTAAAATAGACGAAAAAGCCAAAACAGTAGAGCAAGTATGGGAATACGGCAAAGAGCGAGGCTCAGAGTGGTATAGCTCGGTTACCAGCCTAACCCAGTATCAAGATGATCTTGATAGCGTATTTGCCTACTCTGCTGTTGCCGGTATGCAGTTTGATATAGCAACAGGTCGTCCGGTAGGTCAACCAAGCCCACATATCAACGAATTTGAATGGGGTGCAAAAGAGCCCTCTATTGAGATTAAGATGACAAACGCGATGGGATATCAAGCGTTTCCATTTAGCGTAGAAAAGGCATTTACAAAGTAATGCTTTTAGAATTTAAGCCTCAAAAATGGGGCTTAAATTTCATACAAATCCGCTTTAATGATTAAATAAAATATCCTCAAAAATAGTTGCGAGTTTAAAATGAATGGAATAAATAGAATAAATTTTGGTGGAGTTAAGCGGGATCGAACCGCCGACCTCTTGAATGCCATTCAAGCGCTCTCCCAGCTGAGCTATAACCCCAAAATGTTTCGGTATTTTACACAAAACATTCTTACAAAATTTTGAAATTTTACAAAATTAAAGCAAAATCAAATAAATTTTTAAGCAAAGATTGGTTAAAATTGCTCCTTTTAAAACGCGGGAATAGCTCAGGGGTAGAGCATAACCTTGCCAAGGTTAGGGTCGCGAGTTCGAATCTCGTTTCCCGCTCCATTTTTTATTTGTTGCCCAGGTGGTGGAATGGTAGACACAAGGGACTTAAAATCCCTCGGATTTTTTTCCGTGCCGGTTCAAGTCCGGCTCTGGGCACCACTTTTGTTAGAGTTTTTGTATGGCGACATGGCCAAGTGGTAAGGCAGAAGCCTGCAAAGCTTTTACCCCCGGTTCGAATCCGGGTGTCGCCTCCAAGACTAAGGGATGTTCATGAGAATTTTATCTTTTGTTTTTGTTATTTTTGTATTTTTTACTGGTTGTTCAAATACATGGAGTGGCATAAAGGCTGATAGCTCAAACGCAGCTGAATGGACAAAAGAGAAGATAAATGATGGCGCTACTTATGTCAAGGAAAAAACAGAATAATTTATATCAAATTTTAAGCTAATTTTGATATAATCACAACTTATTTTCGGGAGATGGCTGAGCGGTCGAAAGCGGCGGTCTTGAAAACCGTTGAGGTGTGAAAGCCTCCTGGGGTTCGAATCCCTATCTCCCGGCCACTATTTATAAAAAATCCCCTTCAAATGTCGTTTGTATCAGCATTAAGTCAACTTTTCATTTATATCAAATTTTGCTATTTTTGATGTAAATTTGCAGATGCGGAATAGAAATAGCCCATTTGTTGAATAAATTGCATCTCTATACCATACGTTTTTTCGTGCTGATTTTAGGAGTTTGCCATGGCTTCTAAGATGATAATGAAAATAAAAGACAGATCGAGCTATTATTATTTTGATCAAGCTCTTAAAGATGGAAAACGGGTAACTATCAAGCACTCTCTTTTTACAGATGATGTTTATGAGGCTAAAGCTATCGCTATAAAAGTAAAATCAACAGTAGATAAAATTTCAACAACTCAAAAGAGTGGTTACCAAGAGTCATACACTAGTTTTGAAAAATATATCAAATCCATTAAAAACAGCGCAGATATTGTCAAAGGCTATATAGACTATAAAGAGTATAGAGAGATATTTAAGCGAGTAGTGTCTGACTTCTATCGACCTATCTCTTTAAATAACGAGAAAAAACCACTCAAGAGATCAAGATCGAACCAAGCATAAGTCCAAAAGATATCGCTAAGAAATTTATAAAAACAGAGTGTGTCAAACAAAAAAGCACTGAAAACACCAAAAACAAATACTTGCTAGCCGCTAGAGAGTTTGATAAATTCTCAAAGAATAAAAATCTATCCAAGATAAACTATGGTGATGCTGAGGACTATAGCAACTATCTTGTGAAGGCTAAAAATTTGCATATAAAGACTGCAAGATTCTATACAAATTTCATGATTTATCACAAGATAGTTATGCGCTTTCTGGGTATACTAATCCAAAAATTGTGGCTATTCATTGTTGGGTGAGGATACTTTTTGTCTGATAAATCTGACAAAATATCTCACTAGGGGTGACCACTAAGACCCCACAAAGTACAACCCGTTAGCTTAAATTTATTCAAATCTTATTTATATGTAAACCAATTATGCGATAGCTACTGACCCTGTATCTCCATAAAACACACAATAGTTCTTTGCCTTCATCTCTAGAATTAGTAGTCTGGTTTACTATATTGAAATTTTAATTTATAGCAGCTGCAACAATTAGTCGACAAACAGTTTAATTAATCCCATCTTGTGCATACTACATGATTTTTAAAAACTATACAATCATATTTTTGTATAAAAAGAATTTCGGAAACAAAACAAACGACGCTGAGATCAAATTTTAAAATGTCTAAATCAGCTTTTGATGTTTTGACTCGCATTAATTAAAACAAATCATAAAATTATTTTTACCATCTTCGTGTTTGTATTTTAAGACATGCCCGTGTTTTTTAAAAATTTGATTTGCTATATAAAGTCCAAGACCAAGCCCTGAGTTTGATGTCTCAACCTTTCTGTTAAATGCCCTTTCAAAGTCAAGTCTTTGCTCTTCTAGTTTGTCCCCCACGCTACTTATGCAGAGCTTGTTTTTATCTATGCTTACGATGACTTTGTCATTAGAGTATTTTAAAGCGTTGTCGATTAAATTTTTAACTCCGGTTGCATAAAGTTCAAAATCAACCTCCACTACGCTTACTTCGCTCTCTGCTCGTACCTCTATGCGACTAGTATCCTTTAGTAAAAGTAGGTCTACTGAGTGGTCGATGATGTCCATAACTCGGTGTCTGTTCTTCTTAAGCCCCCATTCATTAGATACTAGTTTTTCTACCTTGACGACTTCGCCTAGTATTATCTCAAGTCGTGTAAATATCTGCTTTAGTCTATTTTTAAAGTTATCATCTTGTAGTAGTTCCGCTATCACGTCCGCCATGATCCGCCCCTTCATTATCGGGTTGCGAAACTCATGCAAGATGTTGCGTAAAAATAGCGCTCTTGCTTCCTTTATCGCATTTATTTTTTGCATTGTAGTATTAAACTCGCTAGCGATTTGATCTATCTCATCATTTGCTTCTATTTTTATTAGTCTGAATTTATCTTTTTCTCCTGCCTCTCTTATCATGTTTTTTAAATTTCTAAGCTTTAGTAGCTTTCTTAAAACAGCTATAAAAAAAGTTATCATAACGATATTTACTATAAACCAAAGTATCCAAATTCTGCGTGTAGACATCTCTTCTAAATTTTCTAAAGGCACTTCGTGTGTTGTGATGTCGTTTTTTAGTGGATCAAGCCCTGCTGCTATCATAATACGTGGTAGCATTTTGGCATCTACAGAAAAAAATCTAGGCACAAAATAGAGCTTTTTGTTATATCTTATCATATCGGCATATGAGTCACTAAAAATTTTCTCACCGTTTTGCCTGATCTCATTTGGGTCATACTCGCTGTTTTTAAGCCCTATTTGCTTTAACTGCTCGGTAGCACCACTGTCTTCTTGTCCGCGTATACGCATACCTAGCATAAAGCGCTGATAAGTAAAGTACTCTGCGTCTCTTATCTGCCTGTTTGATTCGATATAAAATGCTGAGTTTACTATGATAAGAGCGATAAAAAAGAAAAAAGTTATTAGCTTTACTATAGATATACTACGCATTGATAAATTTGTACCCTATACCGCGCACGGGGTGGATATATCGTGGATTTTTAGAGTCATCTCCTATCTTTTGACGCAGTCGCCCTATAGCTACATCGATGCTTTTAAGTCCGCTTTGAAATTTTGACTGACCTAAATTTATCAAAATATCCTCTCTTGGTATGACCACTCCCTCTTTTTCATAAAAGTAGATAAAAATATCAAATTCTGCTTTTGTTAGTGATATTTCCTCTTTGTTTTTTATGACGATACGTCTTTGTTTATCTACGCAAAAAGTTTTGGAGTCGCTAGTAATCTGTATCCCTCGGCGCAGTATGGATCTTATCCTAAAGACAAGTTCTATAGGGTCATACGGTTTTGCCATATAGTCATCGGCTCCAAGCTCAAAGCCCTTTATCTTATCTAGTGTCTCAGTGCGAGCCGATGATATGACTATTGGTAGTACTGGATAACCATATCTAACTTTTTTGCAAACTTCAAGACCATCCATATCTGGTAAGCCTAAATCAAGTACCAGTGCATCAAAGGTATTTTTTTCGTTTAAAATTTTAAGTCCTTCAAGCGGATTTGTAGCTATAGTTACATCAATCTCGCTTTTTGCTAACGCATATTTTAAAAGCTCAGCCAAATCAAAGTCATCTTCTATAAGTAAAATTTCTATCATGGTGGTGATTATATCAAATTTTAAAAATTAAAACTAAAAATTATTTTTTAGGTAATGTTACCAAAATCTTACCGTTTTTAGTAAGCCTGCGTGTTATGATTTCGTTTACAAATTAAAAATGGGCATTACACAACAAGCTGGGTCCAAGACTCTCTTGCTAAGGGGTGTTCAAAAATTAAAGGGGTTTACAATGAAGACATCTGTTTTAACAATGGGTAAGCGCGAGTTTGCCTTTAGTTTGGCTGCACTTATGGCTATGACATCTAGTGCTTATGCTAGTGATAGCTTAGAGCAAGCTCTACAGGCAAGTACGATGAGTGCTACAGTATTTTCATACTATGATATGGATAAAACCGAGTACTTTCCGCCTGCTAGCAGTACAAATCCAAATCGCCAACACATCGGCGGTATCGGTGCTGAGCTTAGATTTTTAACCGGCTCTTACTATGGCTTTAGACTTGGTCTTACGACTCAGGGATTAGTAAATTTTGCTCCATCAAATGCTGCAAAAGATTTTTACGCATATGACTGGAATAGTGAAGGTGTAGCACTTTCAGAGACTTACTTAGGATATGAGCATGACTACATCGACCTTAAAATCGGTCGTCAATACCACAACTCAAAATACACCGGACTAGTGCCACCACTTGTCGCTACAAATACAGATGTGGGATATAAAGAGGCGTTTGAGGGTGTGAGCGCTAGGATAAAGCTTGATAGCATTGATACTGTTATCGGTGTGGCTGACTTTTGGAAATTTGCAGGTAGATCAAACGCTGTAACAGGAGGTGATGATGGCGCGCCAAGATTTAAAGATAGAGTTATCATCGGCGGACTTGGGCCTTACGGTTTTAAATTTGATAACATCTTTAACTCATTTGTGACATATAGCGGGCTTTCTGGTGTTTCGCTCACAGCTGCTTATGCTAATGTATCGGGTCTTGAGTATGATGACGCGGCTAACTCAAAGGGTGATATAAATTTCTACTTTGCACACGCTGGTTACAAAACACCCGCACTTTATGTATAAAGGCTCAAGAACAAACGGCACTTTAAAAGAAAATTTTGACTTTAACGGCGATTATTACACAGGTATGGTCGGACTTTATAACGCCTATGGTTTTGATTTTAGATATGCGTACTCAACTGTTAGTAAAAACCAAATGGCACTTCAAGGCATAGGTAACGACTGCGGTGCATTTACGGCTACTCCTATTTATGGTCCGTTTTTATTTATGTCTTTTGCAGGTATGAATTTACATAAACTTAGTGTGGGTTATGATCTTAGCAATATAGGAGTTGACGGTCTAAGAGTAGATGCTGACTACTGGTATGGCGAGCAACGCAACGGTAATAACGTCCGCTCAGGTGGCTTACACGGTCAAGCACCAGGCACTAGGATAGATGTAGAGGGCTGGGATATGCAACTTACTTACAATGTTCCTGCAGTAAAAGGTCTAAAGATATCTGCTATCTATGAAACTATGGATAGAAAACTAAAATACACCAACGGTAGCAGTAACGGCAAAACGACAGATGAGGAGTTTTGGCTAAGAGCGTCTTATGACTTTGATATATTGAAATAAATTTTATAAACAAGGAGTATAAAATGGTAGAAGAAAATGAACTATCACGCCGCTCGTTTTTAAAGCGTAGTGGAGCGCTCACACTTGGCTCAGTCGCAGCTGGATCTGCACTGCTAACAGGCTGTGAAAACCCAAACAATCACCTTATCCACCTAGAAAAGGAGGCTACAAAAGCACCAGAGGTACCAAAGTGGCTAGGTATTGAGCCACAAATTTCAGATGCACAGATAAAAAAGACACTTGATACAGATGTGCTTATCATTGGTGCTGGTGTTTCCGGACTTCATGCTGCACGCGCTGCTAGTGAAAAAGGCGCAAAGGTCATCGTTATAGAAAAAGCTGGTCGCTTTCAGGTTAGAAGTGGTCAGTACGGCACTCTTGGGAATAAATTTCAAAGAGAGCTTGGTATCACATATGACAAGCACGCAGCTATAAATGAGCACTTAAAACAGATGGGATACCGCGCCGATCAGCGTGTGTGGAACTACTGGGCTGATCACAGTGGTGAAGACTTTGACTGGATGATAGACCTTGCGCCTGGGGTGCATTTTATGATGGAGACTGATACACAGCTTGATAGAAGCAAGATAAATTTGATGCTCATGCACTATCCGCTTCCTGCTGCATATGATCCAAACGAGGAAAATAGCCCAAGCTATCCAACTGTTATGACATTTTTGCCTAACCAAGAGCCGATGATGGAGCTAGTCTATAAAAAATCCATAGAGCAAGGTACAAAGTATATCTTTAAAACTCGCGCGCAAAAGCTACTTCGTGATAAAACTACTGGCAAAATGCAAGGAGCTATCGCGCAAGATATGGCTGATGGCTCATATATCAAGATAAATGCTAAGTCGGTGATTTTAGCTACTGGCGATTATATGAATAACCCTGAAATGGCAAAAACATTTGTGCCTTGGGTGGCAAATTTCTTCTGTCCATTTCCAAACCTAGACTATAAAAATAACCCTACAAATACAGGGGACGGACATAGGCTTGGCTCATGGATAGGCGCGAAACTAGAAGATGGACCGCATGCGCCAGTTGCGCACACTCTTGGTGGACCACTTGGCGTTGATGCGTTTTTGCTGACAAATGCAAAGGGAGAGCGCTTTACAAATGAAGATCTTAGCGGACAGCAAGTCACTCAGCCACTCTCTCGTCAGCCAGGAGGCTTTGGTTGGCAGGTGTTTGATGCTAAATTTCCTGAGCAGGTCGAGTTTATGGGTGTATCTCATGGTAGTGTAAATCACTGCGTGGCACCGGAGGACAATCCAAAACTCCCACCTGACTGCCAATGGGCGATAGGTAAAACATCGTATATATCGGTAAAAGATCTTGAAGAGATGCCTGGTGTCTTTAAGGCAAACAGCATAGAAGAGCTTGCCGGTATGCTCTATCCTGATAACAAAAAAGCACAGACCAAATTTTTAGCGACTATAAAACGCTACAACGAGCTATGTGATAAGGGACATGATGATGACTTTGGTAAGACTGCTAAAAGGATGTTTCCAGTGCGCCATGCACCGTTTTATGCTGGCAAGATGGATGTTGGTGCGAGCCTAGTTGTCATGGGTGGCTTTACCGTTGAGCCAAATACTGCAAATGTACTAGATGCTGAGTATAACGAAATTTCGGGTCTTTATGCCTGCGGTAATGTTATGGGTGGACGCTTTTTAGGGGATTACCCAGTGGTACTAGCCGGTACTAGCCATGCGACATGCCTATGCTACGGACGCTTAGCTGGCTATCAAGCTGCGGCAAACGCAAAAGGAGGAAGAGCATGAGCAAGAGAAGAAAATATACGCTACTAGGTTTAGTGCTAGCTGTTATCGTGGGTTTTGTAGCGTTTCATCAAGTGCAAGCAGCTAGCCATAAGGCTGAATTTTGTATCTTATGTCACAACATGCAGCCACAGTACGACTCTTTTGTAAGTGGAAATATGCTAGCTAAAAAGCATAATGACGCAAATGTAACGTGTCATGACTGCCACACCCCAACTATACCCGAGCAGTTAAATGAGGTTAGGATGTATCTAACTGGCAACTTTGATATGCCAGCAAAGCAAAGAGGCTTTAAAAACGAGCAGTGTGTGGGATGCCATAAGGTGGATGATATCAGGAAAAAGACTGCAAGCTATGGTATGTCTAACCCTCATGAAGGCGTTCACAATAAAGACAATGAGATGCTAGAGTGTCAGTCGTGTCACGCCGTGCATCATCCACAAAAGCTAAATACTTGTATGTCTTGTCACCCGATAGACTGGAAAGTGGATAGTAGCTGGAGGATGTATCTACCTAGTGAAAAATAATCTCTAATCCGCCTCACTTGGGGGCGGACTTTCTGTTTTGCTAAACTCATAGCTTTTGAAAGAACTCTTATTAATTTTAGCAAAATGTAATAGAGTTCTTTTGTGTTATTGCTATTATTAAGTCTAAAATAGCATTCATTAATACAAAACAGTAAATTCCATTGCTTTATTTAAAAAACAAGAAAAGTTCAAAATGGCTTGGAATACCGATTTTATAGTGTTTCGATGTTCCTATCTCCCGGCCACTTACTTCAATACAACAAACAGCATAATACTATAATTACTTCCTTGCAACAAAAAACACACCATTTTATATATTTAGCTAACATTTTGGTTAAATTACCATAACTTAAAAGATAAGCATTTAAGTAATTGTCTCAACTGTCATGCGTTTTTGTGTGCAGCTCATGTTTTAGCTACAGCTCTCCGGGATTTATTTGTCATTCTTTGTCTTTATGCCACATTATCACCCACTAGAGCCACCATAACAGTCATGCAACTTTATTAAGATACAAAAGAGCGGGCACAACTAACTATTAATAACTTTTTTATGCTCATCTTACACAATAAGGCAAATTAAGGCTTCGTATCTATCAAGCATAACTTTGAGTTGTTTTACATCTTGCATTTTCTTTCTCCTTTACGTTTAAAATAAATTCCAGCCTTGCCTGTCTTCATTCATTTCAATTCAAAAACCAATGGCTTAAATTTTAACCCTAGTAGGCTATCCAACCAATCCGCCCACCATTGCAATTTCAAAAGCCAACGGCTTAAATTTTAACAGGGAAAAATGTTTTACCAGTTCCAGGTATGCCAACGTTTCAAAAGCCAACGGCTTAAATTTTAACCCTACGTTGTAAACACTCATCACTCTTTTATAGTCTAGTTTCAAAAGCCAACGGCTTAAATTTTAACGCAGCCTTAGCAAACAAAAATACAAAGATGAATATCGTTTCAAAAGCCAACGGCTTAAATTTTAACCCTCGGTTTTTGTCCTGTTTTTCACAACGCCGCGCGAGTTTCAAAAGCCAACGGCTTAAATTTTAACAAAAAGCATATCTGAAGAAACAATGGTTGGCGAATAGTTTCAAAAGCCAACGGCTTAAATTTTAACGAAATTTTAAGTGTTGAGCTACTTGTGTCGTAGCGTTTCAAAAGCCAACGGCTTAAATTTTAACTCCGTCAAGGCGAATATCCCTTGAAAGCATAGGAGTTTCAAAAGCCAACGGCTTAAATTTTAACATTGCCGTTTTGATTTTGTGGATCGCCTAACATTTCGTTTCAAAAGCCAACGGCTTAAATTTTAACCAAATCATCTAAAACATATTTTTCACCAAATGATTGTTTCAAAAGCCAACGGCTTAAATTTTAACTTATTCGGTTTTGCTACTGGTGCAAACTATTGGACGGTTTCAAAAGCCAACGGCTTAAATTTTAACGCGAAGCCAAAGGCTGGGGAGTATGGGTTGGAGCTCGTTTCAAAAGCCAACGGCTTAAATTTTAACACTTTGAGGATTTGGGACATCTTGAAGCGAGTGAGTGTTTCAAAAGCCAACGGCTTAAATTTTAACGCGTATATCGCGCAAATGCTTGATCCGTATTTAGCGTTTCAAAAGCCAACGGCTTAAATTTTAACCGCCTACGACGATGACGTAAGCGATGAATTTCTAAACGTTTCAAAAGCCAACGGCTTAAATTTTAACCAACTACCGGTTAGCGCAGATGTTCTTATTGAAACAGTTTCAAAAGCCAACGGCTTAAATTTTAACTTTTTAGCTCTTCCCATTTTTGCGGCAACCATATTTGTTTCAAAAGCCAACGGCTTAAATTTTAACTCGGCGAGCAGCTAGCAGGGCTTGATCTAGGCGTGAGTTTCAAAAGCCAACGGCTTAAATTTTAACATTGCCGTTTTGATTTTGTGGATCGCCTAACATTTCGTTTCAAAAGCCAACGGCTTAAATTTTAACCGTGGCGGCACTGCGTTTTCATCGGGTTTATTTGTAGTTTCAAAAGCCAACGGCTTAAATTTTAACTGTGATATACGAGTTGTATGCTCACCGCCACTATTGTTTCAAAAGCCAACGGCTTAAATTTTAACGCAAAGCAAAGCCATTGAGCGCGAGATAAACGAGCGTTTCAAAAGCCAACGGCTTAAATTTTAACTTGTAGGCTAGGTATTGGTCCCACAAGATAGGGTCGTTTCAAAAGCCAACGGCTTAAATTTTAACGCAGCGAAAACGAATACGAGGTTTACACATGGCTTTGTTTCAAAAGCCAACGGCTTAAATTTTAACCTACTACCAATTCTCTCTCTTTGCTGGAATTTTCTAGTTTCAAAAGCCAACGGCTTAAATTTTAACTCCTTATATTTGATGAAGTGCCACGCTCTGCACGAAGTTTCAAAAGCCAACGGCTTAAATTTTAACTCTAGGCGGTTTGCTCCGCCTCATTACAAAATCAAAGTTTCAAAAGCCAACGGCTTAAATTTTAACCTTTCAAGTCCGATGTCGTATTCGTCATTGATGGTAGTTTCAAAAGCCAACGGCTTAAATTTTAACACAGAGCCCGATCGCCTAGTGCGAATGCTAGGGGTAAGTTTCAAAAGCCAACGGCTTAAATTTTAACCTTATTGCCGTAGGTTTTGATTTTAGGTGGTTTTCATGTTTCAAAAGCCAACGGCTTAAATTTTAACACTATCCGCGAGAGAAAAACGGCGAACCGCTAAGCGTTTCAAAAGCCAACGGCTTAAATTTTAACGACTGGGTCGCGGCTGCAAACGAAAAAAAATAAAATAGTTTCAAAAGCCAACGGCTTAAATTTTAACCATCACTGGGTAAGAAAAACATAGCATTACCGCCGAGTTTCAAAAGCCAACGGCTTAAATTTTAACGTTCTCGCTCACCCTTTTATTGTTCTCATCCACAAAAGTTTCAAAAGCCAACGGCTTAAATTTTAACTAAACGGCTACAAATCTCAAATCAAACAGCATAAGTTTCAAAAGCCAACGGCTTAAATTTTAACCACGCTCCACTTGCGGTTACATATTTGACAAACCGGAGTTTCAAAAGCCAACGGCTTAAATTTTAACGTATGCCTCTCTTGAAGTTTGTGCGATCATTTATGTTCCGTTTCAAAAGCCAACGGCTTAAATTTTAACCTACTCCAAAATGCGGCGCAACGCATTTTTTAAGCTCCAGTTTCAAAAGCCAACGGCTTAAATTTTAACAGTTACCACCATGTGCAGTTGTGTTTGCCTTAGATGCAGTTTCAAAAGCCAACGGCTTAAATTTTAACCAGATGCTTAACCCAACTCTCACTGTAATACTTGAGGTTTCAAAAGCCAACGGCTTAAATTTTAACATCGATTTGCGCCGAAAAGCAAATTAATCCCGATCTTAGTTTCAAAAGCCAACGGCTTAAATTTTAACCGCTAATGCAGGCTCGAAAGAAGAACTGGACGCAAGTTTCAAAAGCCAACGGCTTAAATTTTAACTTATGCCGCTTAGCTCATCGCCGTTTAGCGTATCTTGTTTCAAAAGCCAACGGCTTAAATTTTAACCCAAAGGCTCTCCACTGCGCTGTATCTCATAAAGGTTTCAAAAGCCAACGGCTTAAATTTTAACCTAAATAGTTTTTGCGGATCGCTTTTTCAACTTCGCTTAAAGTTTCAAAAGCCAACGGCTTAAATTTTAACCGGTGCAAACTCAGATTATTCTTAGCGTTTTTACGTTTCAAAAGCCAACGGCTTAAATTTTAACCGATCAGCCCTGAAATTTATTTTGTGGATGAGAGGTTTCAAAAGCCAACGGCTTAAATTTTAACAGATTTGCAGATTTCTTTTAGTGTTGAAAAAACAAGTTTCAAAAGCCAACGGCTTAAATTTTAACATAGCCGACGCCTTTTGTGAGATCAAGTTTAGCGAGTTTCAAAAGCCAACGGCTTAAATTTTAACGTGAGTGCGGTTTTGACGCACAAGGGACTTGAAATTTGTTTCAAAAGCCAACGGCTTAAATTTTAACTATTGCTCCCACAAAGCTGGGTCAAGAAAATGAGGGTTTCAAAAGCCAACGGCTTAAATTTTAACGCCGAGAATTCAAAATAGCTCCTGATATTGTATCTGACTTGTTTCAAAAGCCAACGGCTTAAATTTTAACTATCCCCCAGTTCATGTGAAAAGTCAAAAAAGACAGTTTCAAAAGCCAACGGCTTAAATTTTAACGTTGCGCCTTGCTTTCAAAGTCGCCCTCTACCGCTTCGTTTCAAAAGCCAACGGCTTAAATTTTAACTCAACAAGGAAGTATAAAAGCGTTTATCAAAATAGTTTCAAAAGCCAACGGCTTAAATTTTAACAGAGATAGCTCCGCTGTATGGGCTGGGGTTTAGGTGTTTCAAAAGCCAACGGCTTAAATTTTAACTCGAGAAAATCGCATTTGACAATAAAATTTCACTCTGTTTCAAAAGCCAACGGCTTAAATTTTAACCCATCGTTGGCTCTGCCAGCTGCGGAGTACCAGAGCGTTTCAAAAGCCAACGGCTTAAATTTTAACAAGAACAGCTAGGCGTAGCTTAAAATTTAAAGGAGTTTCAAAAGCCAACGGCTTAAATTTTAACGTCATATTGTCCGTTAAAATTGCTTAAAACCATAGTTTCAAAAGCCAACGGCTTAAATTTTAACTCCTTGATAGCCGTCAATAGACAGCATCAGTCCTTGTTTCAAAAGCCAACGGCTTAAATTTTAACAAAGAATACGCGGTACGTTTGCTCCGTTTGTCTTGGTTTCAAAAGCCAACGGCTTAAATTTTAACCGAGTTTTAGCCTCTGGCAGGCGGCTGCTTGGGTGCGTTTCAAAAGCCAACGGCTTAAATTTTAACTTTTAGCCCGCTTGCGCTTACGCCCTCGCTAGCGTGAGTTTCAAAAGCCAACGGCTTAAATTTTAACCAAATCTAGGCAAGAGCTTGCCGCTTTTGTCTTTGTTTCAAAAGCCAACGGCTTAAATTTTAACGCGAAGACGGCAGCGGGTATCTGCCCTATGTAGTGAGTTTCAAAAGCCAACGGCTTAAATTTTAACTCTCATCGCTCATTTTCGTCCTTCTCGCACATAAAGCGTTTCAAAAGCCAACGGCTTAAATTTTAACAGCACCAAAACACACATTTTAGGGCTGTTTGCAAGATAAAGTCTATATCTATTTACCTTATAAAAGGCTAAATTTTACTCACATCAAACAGCCAAGTGCCCAAAATATCGGGTCATCATAAAGCTTAAAACAAGCTTTATCTCCATACAAACCCCTCATAAGGCGCGTCCTCACAAATACACTTTTTAAGCCTATTGGCTTCTCGGCGGATCACCTGCCTCCACGTGAGCTTTTGCCCCGCTATTTCTACTTGCTCGGTGAGCTTGCCGATTATCTTTATCTCGATCTTTTGCACGGCTTCGTTGCTAAATTTGATCCGTCCGGCGTTCGTCTCAAAGTCCTTTGCCGTGATCTCACGACGATTTAGCATTGTAAAGATCAGCGTATCGCCCAAAATCGGCTTAAAAATCTCAGCAATATCAAGATGCAAGCTAAGCGCACGGTAGTTTGGCTCGTGTAAAAAGCCGATCCTTGGATCTAGCTCGGTCTTATAAATCTCACTTAGACAGACATTATAAATGCGTGTATTTATGTAGCTTATGAAGCTGTTTATCTTGTCTGCGGGCGGGCGCTTGGAACGCACTGTAAATTTAAAGCTCTTTTGATCGGTGATTATCTCGTTCCATTTTTCGTAATACAGCTTTTGAAAAGCACCTTCGGCTGCCATTATCTGCGCTATCGTTGTTGCTCCCTCAAGTGCTGCGATATGCGGACTTATGTCAAAGCTCACGCCGTGTTTTTTACAGTTCATCGCATCGTTTAGGATATGTGCCCTAGTTATCTCACGTGCGATATATAGGCGCTTTACGCTATCGTCAAAGGCACGAAGCTGCTGCAAGAGCACAAAACCGCTTTTATTTACGGAGTTTGACGTGTTTGGGAAAAAGTTACCACGAAAGCTGCCGTAAGGGCTAAAAAAGTGCAAAAGCACGTTATTGTCAGCCAAAAATGCAAGCGTATAGCTGTCTATCTCAACTCTGGCTAAAATATAGACCTCATCAATGGCGTTAATAGGCAAAATTTTAGTCGCACATACGCTCAAATCCTCGTCAAATTTATCAAAATACAGGTTGTTATCCCGCCGCCTAAGTCGCCCGGGGCTAAGTATAAAGTGTGTTCTGTCGTTCTTTTGCATTTGTCCGCCTTAGCTAAATAGTGAGCCGTTTTTGTCCTGTCCGATGACTAGGCGCTCGGAGTATTTGAGCGAGTTAAACGTGTAAATCACGATGGAGTCAAGCTCCTTGTCGCACTCCTTTTGAAGTGTCGCCGTGAGCCTTTTAAAGTCACTTTGTCTTATCTCGCCCTCAAAGACCGAAAACTGCACGCGCGGCAGATACTTCTCCACCGCTTTTCTTATGCGGTTTGCATTATTTTTCTCTTTTTGCTCGGATCCTGCAATATCATAAAAAAGTATCACATACATCTTGCCTCTTATATACAATAGTTTCTATAAGCACAGTTGTCGCATATCTTTTTGTGCTCAAATTTAGGCGGCACGGGCATGTTGGCGAGCTCCTCTATCTCGCCTAGTATTTGCTCTAAAATGGCAAAATTCTCATCGCTATCCTCCACGAGCACTACTTTTTTACCGCTTATTATCTTGCCTTTTACCTCTTTTAAATTTAAACCTGTTTTTAAAAGATAGATATAAAAAAGTAGCTGCATTTTAGCGGCATATTCGTTTTTTAGGCTCTTTTTGTATTCGGTTACGACGTAGTGTCCGCGCTCTTTTGAAAGCTTGTCAAATTTCAAATTTGCAAAGGCAAACTCTTGTAAATTTTGCTCTTTTATATCCGCCATCGCCTTGCCAAATGCGACGTTTTCATCCTCTTGATCAGCGTGGATATGATGGGCGTATAGCCACGCTTCACGCTTGCAAGTGGCGTAGTAGTTCACAAGCGTTCCGGTGATCTGTTCTTTGTTAAACATTAGGTAAAAGCCTCGTTTAATGCGTCCAAGTTCACATCTTTTTTAAGACCAAAAGAGTCATTATACATAGTATCGCCAAAGGGTAGATAATAGACATCTTTAAGCCCCAAAATAGGCTTCAATGTTAAATTTTGACTATCTTTGATAGACACATTTACACCAAATTTTGAAATTTTCTTTATCGTATTTTTTAGCATATCTTTGGCTTTGAATTTATCCATATTTTCATTTTGCCTGATAGCTAAAATTTCACTCTCAAACTCCTTTGCAAAACCGGTCTTAGGCTCTATAACCACAAGCACTTTATACTCATCATTCATTACCTCATCGATCACTTTATTTATGTCAAAAAACACTAGCTCCTTCATCTCTTTATGCAGCAAATAGCCCTCAAGGTGTGTGCTGATATCTGCAAAAAATTGATTTATAATCTCTAAAATTTCCTCTTCTTCAATACACTTTTGCAAAAGAGTTTTTTGCAAGATATTATCACTTATAAGTTTCACATCGCCGTAAATCGGGTCTGAGTACCCACAAATATCCTCAAACACATAAAGTGTGCCTTGAGTGCCAAAATTTCTGTTTATCCGTCCTGCGGTTTGCACGATAGAGCTTATCGGCGAGATCTCTCTAAACCCAACATCAAAGTCAAGATCAACACCAGCTTCTATCGACTGCGTAGAGATCAAAAGCACGGGTTTTTCGCCCGCGGTTTTATTTAAATTTATAGCCTCTTTGACGCTTTTTATCGTATCTTGTTTGTGCTTATCGTACATATATCCGTTGAGGCAAAAACAGCAAAAACCGTCTCTAAACCTTAAAAACAGCTCCTGAGCTTTACGTATAGTATTTACAACTACGAGCGTGTTTTTCTCACTTGCGCTTTGGCTGATTTGCTCTATCAAATTCTCTTCATTTTGCTCTATATCAAGCCACTTTAACACATATCTATTTTGGTTTTTAAAATACTTTAAATTTGAAATTTCTCTAAAATTTTCACTATGCATGATAGGCATAGTCGCCGACATAAATATAAAAACGGTGTCAAATTTCTTAGATATTATCTCGCAAAGCTTGATAAAATCAGCTCTAAATTTATAAGGTATCGCTTGAGCCTCATCTATGATAACGACGCTATTTTTTAGCTGGTTAAATTTGACATTATCCCTGTTTTTATTACCAAAAATGGCAAAAATCAGCTGGTAAAGTGTCGTTACATTGATATTTGCGCTAAAACTTTCCATTAGAAATTTTATCTTGGAGTATCTATCTTCAGGCGTGTTTTCATCTATGACAGTTTTATGGTGTGCTTTATAGATCAAAACATCGTCGTTATCTTTATAAATTTCGCTTATCACATCGTGAGTTTGGTCGATTATGGAGGTAAATGGCAAGGCGTATATAATGCGCTCTTTGTTAAATTTAAGAGCGAAATTTAACGCTGTCAAAGTCTTGCCGTAACCGGTTGGCGCGGTAAGCGTAAAAAGCTTGTGGTTTATATCAAAATTTGACATCACAAACTCTCTAAATTCGCTTCTTTTTTTGTTTGGCTTTGCACTTTCTAGCTGCGACATATATAGATCAAATTCTTGCGTCTTTATAGGAGCTAAACCGCTCTGTTTTTCACTAAAAATGGCTTCAAATTTATCAGCATAGATAAGAGATGAATAAAGTCTTTTAAACTCTATAAAGTTGTTATAGTCAAATTTGTTTTTCAACCTAAGCGTATGCATATATAGCTCTTTGGCTCGCTCTAAAAGCTTAGTTTTATCGGTTTTTATCTCGGAGTAAATCTCTAAATTTTTAGCATTTTTAGCAACTTCATCCCAAAATTTCAGCTCATTTGATAGCTCAAAATATCTGCCAAAGTTTTTGTTTGAGCTTATTAGCTCGTTAAAATTTTCGACGTCGCCGTGGTGAGATACGATGGATAAAAAGCCAAAAGCTGTCTCTAGCTCGCTTGCAACTGAGTTTAAGAGAAAAAAATACGCCGAGAGCAAGGAGTGATTTTTATAAAGTCCGTTTTCGCTCTCACCTCTGATATACTTTTGAAAGTCGTTTTTTAGCTTTGCAATATCGTGAAATAGCTTTATTTGCTTGCATATTTCATCGCTCTCGCAGCTTATCATATTTGCGATATGAGTTGTAAAAAGCTTATCAGGATGCGATAAAAACTCGCTAAACAAAATAGACTCGCTCCCCATTTATCTCATAGATATTGCCCCTATTTTTCGCTCGAACCCGACTTTCACCGCCGACTTTAATAACAAAGTTGTTAAAGTCCTTAAAAATTCTCCCCTCTTCACACGCGCAAGCCATCCTTGCGGTGGTGAGCTTGATGTTTTGATTTTGCGTGTCAAATATGAAGTCATCAAGCAAAACAATGGTATCTACATCGCTTTTGTCTTCTTGTGCCAGCGAGCAACTTTTTATATCTATCCAGCTAAAATCAGCTATGCAAAAATTTATCCCTAAATACGGCGTAAACACGCTTTTATGTTCTTTTAAATTTTTAATAATCGCGCTTTGATAACACTCTTCTAAATGCTCTAAATTTAAAAATATCGTATATGCGGGACTAATGATAAGCTCTCTATAAAACTGCTTTTTCTCACTTGCATCTTGATAGCCCTCTTTTATGTGCATACTTGATGAAAGAGCGAATTTTATACCGTTAAAAACAAAGCTTTTCTTAGAAATTTGCCTATCAATCTTGACGCTATACTTTATATCGTTTAGCTTGTAATACTCTCTTTCGCCGATGATCGCACCCAAAAGCCCCATTATGGAAGTTTTGGGTGGCACAGGATAGGTAAGGCTCGAGTATATCGTGGCTGGGTGTGAAAAGTGAGCGTAATCGCCCGTTAGCTTAAAGGCAACGATATTCATTTATAGCCCTATTTTTTGCCAGCTTTCGCCAAATCCTGCTTTATTGTTTTTCTCAAAGTCAAAGTCGCTTACATATTCGATTTTCTCGATATTTTGAGCGTATCTTTGAAGCTTTGCATTTAAATTTGAAAAGTCGATAGTGTAGTCGTTTATGTTTCTTATAGCCTCGTCACTCTTAGCGCTTTTTAACGATATGCTATTGTTTAGATCCCCGGCAAATGTATCGTCTTTATATGTTATTATCAGCATAAATCTAGGCGTTTGACCCATTTTTGAGCGTGTTATTAGATTTTTCGTTCCGTTCCAAAGTGCGGATAAAATTTCCCTTGCATCATCTTCGCTGAAATTTGTATTTTTAGCGTTATTGTTATCAAAAATTCCGTAAGTCGCAAACATCGCGTAGCTTAAAAAGTCCTCTTCTCTAAAAGTTTTTGCGCCCTTGTCGTTACCACTAGCAAAGGCTCCCGTGCCTTTGATGTGTTGTGTTTGCACCCTGTGAAGCGACCTGCTCATCCTAAACTGAACCGCACCGGTAAATTGCACTCCGGCAGTTTTTATATCCTTATCTTTTTTCATCTCATCTTTATCAGAGATTGGTAAAACTCCGCCAAATGCGCGAATATCAATAAATTTAGACAGTATATCCCTTTCTATTTGCGCCTTTTCTTGCTTTATGTTTATGACCTCTCTTACGGCGGATTTACAGTCTAGGATGTTTTCGCCGCTCCTATACTCTTTGACAAAGATAATGCTCTCGTCCTTTTTCATAATCTCATCGCGAATAGTCCGCTTTATACGCACGTCCGTAACCTCAGCGATATTTGTCTCGTCATCTATCCTAGGAGCATTTTCTCTTAACATATCGCCGTTTGGGTTAAAATTCTCTCCATCCCACAAAAACAGTATCTCTTTCTTTTTCATCTATTCTCCTTTTTTCTCATCTTTTATAAATTTATTATAGTCATTTCCGCCCATAGCAAATGCAAGCGTAATGTGCGAGCTTTTAACCACATCTTTTGATAAAAACACACCTGGCAATATCTCCTCGGCTAGCTCCATAGTCTGATTTATGCTTAAATTTGGATGCTTTGATATATTTTCTAGCTTGCCCTTTGTTGCATAGCATTTCGTCCAAATTCTCTCAAGCGAATCCTTTGTTATAGCGCCATTATTGTTTAACCATCTAGCAAAAGATGCACTTTCGCTAACGGCGTATTGCCACTTCATAAGAGCAGACGACAGCATACCTAGCAAATATGCCCCTTGCAAAACGCTATCGTTGTTTATAAATTCGCTACCTTGTATAAGTGAGCGGATAAGCTCCTTTTTGTCCTTTAAATTTTGCAAATCACACTCCTTTTGCAATGTAAGTTTTTTATTTAAAATATCTATCTCGTTAAATAGCTCTTGGTATTTAGAGATACTTTCTATGCTTCTTTGCGGATAGTAACCGTTAAAATACTTCCCCCAATCAATAGCAAAACGATACTTCTTATTGATATTTCCATAGTATATCAGCTCAGCATACCTTTGTATCATAGTGTCTAAATCAACCTTGTTTTGAGACAGCAAAAATTTCATAATTTCAAGACTATTTTCAAAAAGATTTTGCAGATATATAGCCTCGTCGTTATCCTTTATATCTTTGCGTTTAAAAGCCTTTATGTTACGACTTCCCATAGCGTTTGAAATTTTAGAGATATAAGACGGCAAGACATCATCTATCTGGAGCAAAACATCAATCGCCGCATTATTTTTAGCATAGAATAAAATCGTGTTTAAAACAGGCAGATCTTTCTCTCTTTTTGCCACATATTCTAGCGCGACATCTATGGCTATCTCCTCAGCTTGTGCGAGCTCCTCGACATCATTTTTCTTAGCCTCTTTTAATATCTGTATGATCTCTTTAAATAGGCTTTGATCATTTGAGAGCAGTGTCGGCAATATCGCCATTTTAACACCATAAAAATTATGCGAAAGCTCCTTGTCAGTGGCTAAAAATCCGATCCTAATTCTATTTGCACTTGACTCATTTAGCGGTAGAAACTTTGATTTTACGCTCTTTAAATTTTCAGGCAGTTCATTTACGGAGCAAAAGGCTAAATTTGCGTCCGCTCCTACGCCTTTTTTGTTGGTTAAGATGTCATATCCGTAAATTTTACTAACCTCTTTTTTATCTATATGCTTATCAAAAATCTCTTTAAAATACGATGATATTGGCTTTTCGTTATAGGACAAACAAAAGAATGTGGCTACTTTTTTATCCTTTGCCTTATGCTCGTCAAGTGCTTTAATATTGGTTATTATATCGTCAAAAAAGCCCTCGTTAAGCTCGCTTGATCTCTTTAAAATTTCATTGTTTTCTATATCGCTTGGAGAAAAATAAGACATTAAGTTTTTAACAGACTTTAAAACACCTTTTATAAATTTTGCTTCGTCTTTACTAACATCTTTTGAGATAAATTGATAGTTGGGGAAAAGATTGCCAGAGTTTGCCCCTATGCCAAATCTAGTGATGATTAACTCATCTTTGGGGATATTAGTGCTTGGAATTATATTTTTTGTATCTATATCACACAGGTAGCACTTTATTTCGTCATATTCATAGGCTCTATTTTTAATACGCTTCTCATCTTCCTCATAAACTGACCCGATATCAGAAAATATTTTGATAATGTCACCCAAGATACAATCCTTGACTTATGTGTTTTGAAATTATACCAAATATTTATGGATAAAATAATATAAAAATATTGCAGATGCAACAAAACCAAATGTTATACTAAACCTTGCAACACTCCGTTTGCTAATGCTGTCTTTATCAAGAACCTGCTTTTGATAAACCAACTCGACTTTAGCCATAAATTTATAGATATTTTTCATAATAATCCTTTTTTATGGCGTATTATATATTTTATCTGACATTTTGTCAAGTTACATTATCTTAGTATTAAAATATATTAAGTCATGCAATTACTTTGTTTTAATTTTTTTTTACTATAATACATTTAAAGAACAAGGCTATCCCTATGGGATTTTAAACCATTATCTTAGCATTTAATATGCCTTGTTCTAATCATCTTTTGCAACCTCTAAAAATCCGACACCAAAGCTCATACATCCGCTTCCCACGCCCGTATCAAGCATCAAATTTATCATCTCACTACTAGCTCTTACCTCCCAAACCGCCGGCCAAGCACGCACAGGCATCTTGTTATTACCATAATAAAAATAAAGCGGACTTTCTAAATTTTGCCACTTTAAATTTAACTCAAATTCTCCCTCGTATTCTCGTCCACAAAGCGTCTCAAACCGCTCTAGCGCATTTTTCTTCATCATCTCAAGGTGTCTGGAATCTTGCGGTTCAAGATAGACTTTATGCCCCAAAAGCCCCTTTAAAGCGCACACCACGTTTCCTTTTAGCAAAACCGTAGCTAAATCCGCCCCATCAACTCTGTGTCGCTGCAAGGACACTGTGCTACCAGTTAGATGAATTTCACCCAAATTTAGCCCGTTTTTTAATACAGCCATAGCGATAAGCTCTTCAAATTTTGGCTCAAAAGCAGTAAATCGCACGCGCAAATCTGCCCCTTTTAGTCTATAGTCAAAATTTGTTTTCTTAAAAATTTTCCCGGTTTTTTCATGCTTATATCCGACGTGCTGTGAAGCCGGCAAATGATGATATATAAAGCCTTGTATGAGTTCGGGCAAGATTTTGGATATTTTTAAATTTGTCGTAGGAAGCTTAGAGCCTATCACTACCATCATCGTCCTTTTTACTTAAATTTTCAAGTTTTGCGCTCTCTACTTCGATCTCTAGTTCGCCAACTTCTGGCATATTTTGCGTAGCTTTTTGAGAAAGCTGCCTAAAGCGCTGTGTTTTACCATAAAGTCCTTGTCTTCCGGCAAGTGATGTGACTACTTGGTTATACTGCCTAGTTGCGGTTGTAAGCGTTGCCCCAAGCTTGTTTAGATCCTGGGCTACGACGCAAATTTTATTATAAATTTCACCTGCACTAGCGGCTATTTGTATGGCTTCTTTGTTACCCTTTTCTATACGCCACAAATTTGCCACAGTGCGTAGTATCGGCATTAAAGTCGTATGAGATACAAGCACAACCTTTCGTTCGTAACCATATCCAAAAAGCTCTCTTTCGTATTTTAAAGCCTCGATATAAGCTGCCTCTATAGGCATAAACATCATGACAAAATCAGGACTCTCAAGCCCTTCTATCATGCTATAGTTTTTTTTACTAAGCTCGTCGATGTGTGACTTGACTGACTTTACATGCTCGCTAAGCGCGGTCTTCATCTCATTTTCATTTACCGCGCTCATAGCTACCTCGTAAGCCACAAGAGAGACCTTGCTATCAATGATGATATGTTTATTATCAGGTAGATACACAACAAAATCAGGCACCATCCTGGCCCCGCTTTCGCTTTTAAAGCTCTCTTGCGCGCGGTATTGTTCGTTTTTTACTAAACCGGCGGCTTGCAAGGTCGCTTCAAGCTGCATTTCGCCCCAGTTTCCCGCGATCTTATTGTTGCCCTTTAGTGCATTTGTAAGGTTACTAGCCTCACGGCTCATACCAAGTCCTATGTCAAGCACCTTTTTGAGTTCGTTTTCTAAATTTAGGCTATTTTGTTGAGTTTTATCGTGAATTTCATTTGTTCGTTTTTGAAAATTTTGTATCTGTTCTTTTAGGGGATTTAGAAGGAGTTCAAGTGATGTTTGGCTGTTTTTATTAAAATTTGCGCTCTTTTCTTCAAAAATTTTATTAGCTAGATTTTCAAATTCGGTGCTTAAATTTTTCTTTACTTGAACGAAATTCTCCTCTTTAGCGAGCTGAATTTTCTCACGCTCCTCAAGAGTGGTTTTTAGACTTGAAATTTGTGTTTTTAAATTTAAAATTTCATCTTCAAGCGCATCATTTTCTATGCTTTTTCGCTCTAACTTTTGGCTTAAATTCGCATTTATCTCTTTGCTTTCTTGCGCTCTTAAGGCTTCGTTTTCAAGCCTTACTTTTTGCTCGATACTTAAATTCTCAAACTCGTTTTTGCTAAATTTTAAACTCTCGATCGTCTTTTTATCGTTTAAAACTACACCGAGTAAAACAGCGCATATCACGCACAAAAAGAAGCTAACCGCATAAAAAATATAAATTTCGTTCATAAAATGCCTTTATTTAAATAAAAGCGATTTTATCAAAAGTATTGTAAATTTATCTCTGTGATGTCATCATGTATCCAAGCTCGGAAAGGTTTTTTATCTTTATGCCAAGCTCTTTTTTGATACGTAAAACGATATTTTGTATAGCGCTTTTGCTTACGTTTTCATCCTCGTAAACATACTCCGTGATCTTGTCGTAGGTTACGAGCGAATTTAGGTTATAAGCAAGTAACCAAAACAGCTTGTTTTGCAAAAATGTCAGATAAACTTCGTTGCCGCCTTTATAAATTTTCTCGCGTTCTAGATTTATGCTGATATCGTGACTTAGTTTGATCAGTTTATCTTGCGACTTTACGCTAAGACTCATTAACATCGAGCGTAAAATTTCAATATCTATGGGCTTTTTAAGAAACAGTGCGGCTCCCGCCTTTACGCTTTTAAGTAGGTTATTATCAGTGTCATACGAAGTAAAGATAATAAATTTTTGATGCGGTTTTGTCTTTAGTATCTCGTTCATCATCTCAAATCCATTCATCATAGGCATGTGAATGTCCGTTAAGATGACATCTGGGTTGTTTTTATTAAAAGACTCGAGCCCTTCATATCCGTCATTTGCGGTATAAACACTCATACAATACGGCTTTAAAGCGCTTTTTAAAAGCGTAAGCGCAACATTATCATCCTCAACGATTAGGATGGATATTTTTGATAGCGAGTCTAAAATTTCCTCTTTCATTTTTCACCTTTTAAATTTATATCAAAACTTAACTCAAACACGGTTGGATTTGCATCACTAACAAGTTTTAAGTCGCCGCCTATCTTTTCGTTTGCTAGCTTTTTACCAAAATAAAGCCCTATACCGTTACCGCTTTTTTTGGTTGTTTTTGGCATGGAAAATATCTTATCTCTCATCGCCTCACTAACACCCCAACCATGCTCGCTAACAGTTATAAAGCACTTAGTCTCATTACTTTTGATGTCTATTTCTATCTCTCTTTTGTTGATATTTTCAAATTTTTCAACCACGGCGTCTTTTGCGTTGTGAATGAGGATGAGTAAAATTTGCTGTATGATATTGTCTTTTTGTGTCACGATAACATCGCTTGAATTTACCAAAATCACCTTGACATTTACACGGCTAAGCTCCGTATGCATAAGCATGAGTAGGTTTTTCACGCTTTTGGCGACGCTAAATTTATTGATATTTTCGCTTGTTTTGTAAAAATTTCTAAAAATTTCGATCGTATCACTTAGAAGGCAGACTGAACTCTCGCCACCTTTTAGTATCTCATTAAGAGTTTGTTTGTCTAGATTTCTGTCTCTTTCAAGCATTTGAAGTGTCGTTATCATAAGCTTTAATGAATTTACAGGCTGGATGAATTGATGATTTATACCGCTTATAAGCTCCCCTGCTTCGCTCATTTTAGCCTTATGAGCAAGTAAAATTTCATACTCATCGTTTTTATCTTTTATCTTTTTATACATAAGGCTATGAAGTAAATTTGCTAAAAGTATAAGCACTAAAAATGAGATGAAAAACAACGCGGCGCTGTTTTGAAATATCGACAAAAGCTCGCTGACTTGGCGCTCATCGTAAGCACCCGCCCCTACAAACCAGTTTAGCGACGGAATTTCGGCAAGAGAGATGAAATTTGAGTTTATATTTATACCGGATAGATCCTCACCCGCTAAAAACATCTCTTTAAATCTACTTTGTATCTGCTCTTTTAAATTTATATCGCTCATTTGGGTTAAGACCTCGCCGCTGTGAGTTACGATAAAGTAGTAAGAATTTGGCGAAAGTTTTAAATTTCTTATGTTTTTAAAGATATTGCTTATCTTGACAACTCCACATAAAACGCCCACAAATTCGCCATTTTTATGGCTTGGTACACAGATATTTAAAACCTCGGTATTTAAAACAGTGTGGTTGGCGATGAAATTTATCGTGGGAGAATTTGTCTGCTTTGTTTCTACAAACCAAACCAGACTTGTTCTTTGTTTAAATTCAGTGTCATCGCCCGTGTATTTCTTACCGTTTACGAAAATATCGCCGTTATCTTTTAAAAACTGAACAGCGTCGAAGTTGTTGGAATTTTTATAGAAAGAATTTAGGATATTTGACAAGCGCTCGTTATCATCGGCAAGCTCTAAATTTTGCATAATAAGCGAGATAGTACTAAGGGCTTGTATCCTTTCGTGAAGCCATGTGTCAAAGCTTTTTACTATGTTTTGTGTAGTTGCGATCTTGTTTTTATCAGATAGGGATATCATCTGATCTTTTGTAGCTTGATATAAATTTACCCCCATAAACAAAACGGTAACGCTGGCAAATATGATAACAAGATAAATTTTAAAATCCGCACTCTTGCCAAATTTAAGAAACACGTTCATATTCGTCCTTTAGCAAGAGTATAGCAGATAAATTTAAAATTCTTTTTTAGCCTTAACGCGTGTTACGATAAAGCCTATGGCCATTAAAGCCAAAATGATCGCACAAAGTCCAAATCCCAAAAGCGTGCAGTCAGCCATACTTAGGAATTTTTTAGAAGGTATAAGATACCAACCATCGCTATAAAGCTCTACAAGATAGTTTTGTAGCGAACTTAAAATCACACCGTCAGGAACCATAGGGTTATCATAACCGCAATCACCAGTCGGTAAAAACCAGTCAGGCGCCCACTTCTCAAGTGGTAAGCCAAATAGATGGTTTGGCTCAGTCGAGCAACCTTGCACCCCAAAAGGATCGTCACTATGAACGGCGGCATGGATTTTTGCAAGCTTTACACTACATATAATGCCGTAAATAGAGCCTAAAAACGCAAACACATAGCCTAAAATTTTTAGGATCAAATTTTTAGGATCAATGGCGGCTAACACTCCGCCTATCGCCATACACAAAAACGCAACTCGTATATAAACGCACTGCTCGCAAGGGGGCATGTGTATATACTTTTGAAACAACGAGTGCGCCAACACAACCAAAAACACGCTCACAAACGCCATAAGAAGCCACGGAAAGCGACTATCTTGCCATTTGCCTATCTTTTCTATCAAATTCATTTTTTAGCCTTATTTAGCCATTAGCTCTTTTATAAGACCGGCCATGCCGTCTATAGATGTGATTTTGGCTGTGTAGATTAGGTATTTACCATCAACTACAAATGCAGGAACGCCTTGAATTTTAGCCACGTCATAACTCTCATCCCATTTACCAAGAAGCTCTACTACCTTTGGATCGTTTAAGCCGGCTTCAAATTCTGCCTGTGTTATGCCTGCCGCTTCAAGTCCCGTCTTTAAAAACGCTGCTTCATCTTTACCGTTACCCCATCTCTCTTTTTTATCATGATAAGCTTTGTAGTATGCCATCTTAGCCTTTTTAAACAAAGACTTCTCATCAAAGAAATCAACACTGTTTGTCATATCTTTTACAGCCAAAACCGCCAAAAGCTTGCTTGCAACTTCGCCGTATTCACCTTTAGTCTTTAGATGATAAGGAACGAATTTAAGCCCTTCGACCTTTTTTATAACAGCAGGTGTTACACTCTTGTCGTATTTGTAACAAAACGGGCAAGCATAGCTAAAAACCTTTGTAAGCGTGCCTTTTTCAACAGAAAGAGGCTTTTCAAGCTTGACATAATCAACACCCTCGGTAAAGGCATTTGCACTTAATGCACCCAGTATCGCAACCGCAGATAGAAGTTTTAGAAATTTCATTGTAATCTCCTTGATTTAAATTTAAAGCAATTATACAAGATGTTTTCGACAGAAAAATCACGCTAAGATTAAAATAAAATAAATTTTTTGATAATTTAAATATCCCATATAGGGAAATTTTAGATGCCAAGCGACATCTAAAATGTAAATTTACTTACTTTGAAGCTCCCTTATAAGCTTTTCAAGATCTTTTATAGAGGTTACGGCGGCAGCGTTTATAACGTATTTGCCATTTACTACAAACGCAGGAACGCCAAAAATTTTAGCAGCGTTATACCCCTCGTTCCAAAGTAAAAGCAAGGCCTGAGTTCTTGGCATGTTTAAGATCGCCTCATATTCGCTTAGGCTAACACCCGCGGCATCAAGTCCTGTTTTTATAAATGCAGCCTTGTCACGCCTACCGTCTTTACTCATCCACTGCTCGCCTTTTTCATGCACGGCTTTGTAGTATGCCATCTTAGCCTTTTTAAATGAAGAATTATCACTAAATATATCAACTCCATTCATTTGATCTTTGGTTAAAAGTGCAGCCAAAACACTACTTGCAGTCTCACCATAGCTACCTTTTGTGCCTAAATGAAACGGCATAAATTTCATATCTTCAAGCTCTTTAACTATCTTTGGCGTAACACTCTTATCAAATTTATAGCAATACTGACACGCATAACTAAAAACCTTTACTAGGGTATTTTCTCCAACATTTAACGGCTTTTCAAGCACGGCATAGTCTTTGCCTTCAGAAAATGCAGCTGCGTTTAATGCACCAAAAATCGCAACCACAGATAAAAGCTTGATAGCTTTAGATAATATTTTCATATTTTTACTCCTTAAATTTTCGCAAGATTATAGCAGGTAAATATAAACGGCTTGAGGGATTGATGCCATTCGTAAATCGGCGCAGGCGTATAAAGTCCTAAGACCAAACAACCTGCACCTATTAAAGTATGTTGTGTTTAAGCTAGCGCTTCTTACGCTTCCAAAATCGCTCCGCTACTTGCATTGGCTACTAGCTTTTGGTATTGTCTTAGCCATCTGCCACTTAGCTCTTTTTGATGTGGTTTAAACTCCGCCTTTCGCTTAGCGATTTCAGCCTCGTCAAGACGCACGTTTATCTCGTATTTATCGACATCTATTTCTATTATATCACCATCTTTTAAAAGACCTATCATACCGCCCTCGGCAGCTTCGGGACTCACGTGTCCGATACTAAGACCCCTTGTAGCACCGCTAAAGCGTCCGTCGGTGATAAGTGCCACGTCCGCACCAAGCCCGCGTCCCATTATAAGCGAAGTTGGGCTTAGCATCTCTTGCATACCAGGACCTCCGCGCGGACCTTCGTAGCGGATCACGACTACATCGCCTTTATCCACTTTGCCGCTTGAAATTCCCGCTATCGCCTCATCTTGACTGTTAAAGCAAACCGCCTTACCTCTAAATTTACGCTCGCCAACGATCCCAGCCGTCTTTATCACACAGCCTTGCTCGGCTAAATTTCCAAATAATACCGCAAGTCCACCAACCTGTGAATATGCGTTTTCAACCTTATGGATAACCGACTCGTCCTTTATCTCGCTTGCTCCGACACGCTCGCCTAGAGTCTCGCCGCTAACGGTCAAATTTTCTAAATGCAACATTCCGTTATCACGGCGTGAAATTTCTTTTATCACCGCGTTCATTCCGCCGGCTCGTCCGACGTCTTCCATATGCACACTTGGCAAGCTTGGGCTGATCTTTGCTATGTGAGCGATATTTCGGCTGATCTCGTTAAGCTCTGAAATTTGCAGATCAACTCCCGCTTCACGGGCGATAGCTAGCATATGAAGCACGGTGTTTGAGCTTCCTCCCATCGCCATATCGACAACAAGCGCGTTGCGAACCGCCTTTTTGTTTAAAATATTTCTGATCTTATAGCGTTCGTCAAGAGCGATCTCGCAGATCCTTCGTCCCGCACGGCGCACCAGCTCCTCACGCTCTGGAGTTAGGGCTAGTATCGTGCCGTTACCACTTAGCGCGATACCCATCGCCTCACACAGTGTATTCATCGAATTTGCCGTAAACATTCCAGAGCATGAGCCACCACTCGGACACGCGTTACACTCGATATCTTTTAGCTCGACTTCGTCTATCTCTTTTGTCTCAAATTTACCCACCGCCTCAAACGCGGTCGCAAGGTCGATCGGTCTTCCGTCCTTTGTGTGACCCTTTTTCATCGGTCCGCCGCTAACAAACACGGTCGGCACATTTACCCTAAGCGCGCCCATTACCATTCCTGGCACGATCTTGTCGCAGTTTGGCATACAAACAAGTGCGTCAAGTGCGTGAGCGTTCATCACGGTTTCAACCGAATTTGCGATGATCTCGCGGCTTGGGAGGCTATAAAGCATACCGCCGTGCCCCATCGCTATACCGTCATCTACGCCGATGCAGTTAAATTCAAACGGCACACAGCCACATTTGCGAATCTCATCTTTTAAAATTTCAGCATATTTATTTAGGAAAAAATGCCCCGGGATAATCTCTATAAAGCTATTTGCAATGCCGATAAACGGTTTAGCAAAATCCTCATCCTTTAGCCCCGTAGCACGCAAAAGTGAGCGGTGCGGTGCTCTTGTGTAGCCCTTTTTTATAATGTCGCTTTTCATAAATTTCCTTTATGTTAAATTTGACTTATTTTAGCTAACTTTTTTAAAATAGCGTGAAAAATTTGCCCAAAAATTTAACTTTAACGCTTTTTTTAGGTCATTTTAACCCAAATTTTTATATTCAAATGTATAATTAAACGAAAATACAACAAAAAGGACACAAATGCTTACTAATCCCGTGGTTCTTAGTATCGCAGTCATGACGATACTTTGTCTGCTTAGATTTAATATATTGCTTTCCATTTTAGTTTCGGCGCTTGTTGCAGGTATCATGTATCAAGACGGCTCATTTCTTGATGCGCTTACGGCTACAACTTCGACGTTAATCACCGGCATGAAAGGGAATTTAGAGACCTCTCTTAGTTATATATTGCTTGGAGCGCTTGCTGCAGCTATCGCTAATACAAATTTAACCGCGATACTAATAAATTCTATAAGTAAAATTTTAAGCGACACCAGGACGTATTTTGCATTAATTATCGCAGGCGTTGCGTGTTTTTCACAAAATTTAATCCCCGTGCATATCGCGTTTATACCTATCTTGATCCCGCCTCTTTTACCGCTCATGAACAAGCTAAAGATAGATCGTCGTGCGGTAGCTGCGGCTTTGACATTTGGTCTAAAAGCGCCTTATGTAAGCCTTAGCGTAGGTTTTGGACTTATTTTTCACGGCATAATCAAAAGGGAGCTTGAAAACAACGGTGTAAAAGTAGAGATGTCTGATATCTCGGGCGTTATGTGGATAGGTGGGGCTTCTATGCTTGTCGGCTTGCTTTTGGCGGTATTTGTTTTTTATAGAGGTAAAAGAGAGTATCAAAATACCGAAGCGACCACGATAGAGATGAAAGAAGCAGAATTTGCAAAAAGCCTAAAAATGACAAAAAAAGAGTGGGCGGTACTTGGCGGTGCGGTAGTTGCCTTTGGAATTCAAATTTTAACCTCAAGCATGCCTCTTGGTGCACTTTTAGGACTTTTGGTAATGATAGTTTTTGGTGGTATAGAGTATAAAAAGATAGATAATATCATGAATAGCGGACTTGCGATGATGGCTTTTATAGCTTTTATCATGCTTGTTGCCGCAGGATTTGGTGCGGTATTAAGAGAGAGCGGCGGTATAGAGCAACTTGTAAGCTTTGCTTCCTCTTTAGCCGGAGGTAAGCTTGGCGGAGCGATCTTAATGCTTGCGATCGGACTGCTTGTAACCATGGGTATAGGAACTAGCTTTGGCACGATACCGATCATTGCAGCTATTTATGTGCCACTTGCTTTAAATTTAGGCTTTTCGCCAACCGCCATAATCCTACTCGTTGGCATAGCGGCGGCTCTTGGAGATGCAGGAAGCCCTGCAAGCGACAGTACCCTGGGACCTACATCAGGACTTAATGCCGATGGGCAACACAACCACATATACGACACATGCGTGCCAACCTTTGTATTTTTTAACATTCCACTTATGATAGGCGGAGTGATCGGCGCTTTGGTATTATAAATTTAACCATTTCAAAAACAAGATCGTTGCAAATTTTTAGTGGCGATCTTGTTTTCTTTTTTATAATCAAATTTCTCATCTTTATTTTTGGAACATCTTTTGCTTATATGAGCAAAGAATTTAAAAATTTAAAGGATAAAGCCATGATGAGATCACTTTGGTCAGGCGTAACAGGTATGCAAGCTCACCAAATTGCTATGGACGTTGAAGGTAACAACATCGCAAACGTCAATACCGTAGGCTATAAATATAACAGAGCAAATTTTTCAGACATGATAAGCCAAACTCCACGTATCGCAACTGCTCCACAAGGGGAGATGGGTGGTCAAAATGCCATGCAAATAGGTCTTGGAACAACGGTTCAATCAACTACAAGAATTTTTAGCCAAGGCACACTTCAATCAACCGACAAAAATACCGACGTAGCACTTCAAGGAGACGGCTTTTTCATTATTAGCCCTGACGGTGGCAAAACAGACTTATATACAAGAAATGGTGACTTTGTAAGAGATAAAGCGGGAAATTTCGTAAACAACAGCGGCTATATCGCACAAGGCTGGACAAGAAATGAAGAAACCGGCTCTATCGATACAACCGGACCTATAAGCAACATCGTGATACGCGAAGGACTAACAACCCCTGCACGTGCTACAACAGTAGTTACGGTAAAAGGTAACCTAGACTCAGGTAACGACATAGGAACTAGAAGTATACCTATCTATTCGCTAGACTCGGTTACAGGATATAGAGACTATGATAACGACGGCATCGGCGATCTATCTGAAGTTCACGTAGAAAACGACGTAAACAGCAACTCTTTTTATACAAACTCAAACAACGAGCAGGTTTTAACTGAGCGCGGCGTCGATCTAGGAGTGCTTTTTGATGAGCTAGGAAACGGTATTGCTCTAAGAAATAACCAAGGCATTTGGGTAAGTTACGCAGACGCTAAAGCTACTCCATTTACAGTCGGAGACGGTCCTGGCACAGCCAATGTCGGAGGCATAGCCGCTTCAACGCTTGACATAACATTAAACGGCACAAGGATAACAAGCGCAACAGGCGCTATGACTTCTATCAGTGATGTTGCGGCTAAGATCAACGAGCAGTATAACCTAACTGGTGTTAGAGCTGAAATTTCAGGCGGCAATCAACTAACACTTATAAACAGAAACAACTCAAATACAACAGCAAGCACAAAAAATATACACCTAACCGTAAACGGCGGTAACACAGTAGCAGGACTTGGAGACATAGAGGTTATAACGGCATACCAATACATCTACAATAGCTCTCAAATTACGGCAAACCACCAAGCAGACGACTCTATACCAAGAAGAGTAACTACAACCGAAGACCTAAGAGCCGCTATGCAAAGAGATGCTAGAGAGTTTGTAGACTACAATGGCGACGGTCGCGTAATAGCCGATGCAACTGCCGTAGAACAATATACATTAGCAAACGAAGCTTATGAAAACGGTAACGGTGACTTAGCCGCAGCTTCAGCGATACTAGTAGGCAACTACAAAACCGCATACGACACAGCAGTAGCAAACACAACAGGAACAGACGCCCAAAAGCATGCGGCAGGCTTAGCGGCACTTGATGCGTTTAACAACCCACAAGAAGTCGCAACAGCAAATAATGCTTACGTAGCTGGCGGTGGCAGTCTAGCCGATGCCTCGGCCGCACTTACCGGTCGTTATAAAGTACTTTATGACAATGCCGTAGCTGCTACTTCAGGTACAAACGACGCAAAGCACGCGGCAGGCTTAGCGGCACTCAAAGACTTAAACAACGGAGTAAAGATCACGGTAAATGCAGAGGGTCAATTTCAGCTAGAAAACCCAAGCGACGGCCAGCACGATAAAGCCTTATATCTAACAGTAACAGCCCTTACAAAAGAGGCTAGCGCAAATGTTGCCGCAGTAAACGCAAACACAAGACTAACAACTATAATGAGCGCCCTTGAAGGAGCTATGAGCCCAGGACAAGCAGTAAGAACGAGCGGTAAACTTACTATGAGCGCGCATGGTTCTACCATAGAGATACACGACTCGCTAGGTTCTAAACACACCGTAAGTGTAAAATGGGCAAAAACAGGCACTACAAACGACGGTGGAACAGAGTGGAATATGGTTATCCAGGTCCCAGAACCGGCAGAGATAAATTTCTCCGGCACAGGTCCTGCAAACGTCATCACAGGCTCGTTAAGATTTAACCCGGACGGCTCACTAGCGAGCTTTAATCCTGCAAGCTTTACCTTCACGGCAAACAACGGCTCACAAGCAGGACAAAGCGTAAGGCTAAATTTTGGTCTTGGAACCGATTTTAACGGTCTAACAAGCTTTGATAAAGACTCAGGAACAGAGTCTATCTCTCAAGACGGATATGAGGGTGGAACGCTAAAAGATATCAAAATCGACGAATCAGGCACGATAATCGGCGCGTTCACAAACGGACAAAGCTTTGGCTTGGCTCAACTTGCCGTAGCCACGTTTACAAATAACGAAGGCTTACAAGCAGAGGGTGGAAACGTATTTTCAAGAACGGCAAACTCAGGTGAAGCGGTAGTAGGCGTAGCAGGTTCTGGCAACAGAGGTAGCATAGCGGCTGCTAAACTAGAACAAAGTAACGTCGATCTAAGTCGCGCACTAACACAGCTAATCGTAATCCAACGCGGCTTTCAAGCAAACTCAAAAACAATCACCACAAGCGATGAGATGTTAAATACGCTCTTACAGCTTAAAAATTAAAATTTAAAGCGGGTTTAACACCCGCTTTTTTGCTTTAAATTTCAAATACTTTCTACTATATTTGGCTTAGAAAATGCAGTGATCGGCTTTATCTCGCCTTTAAATTTTTCAACTTGTACTAAAGTCGTGTGAGAGGTGTTGCTCTGGGATAGTTTTGAACTACCTTTATCGCGGGTTAAGACATTTACACAACCATGTTTACAAAGACTTTCTTCGCCTAAAATTTCTGGATCATACCAAGCTCCCTCGCATATCACACAGACATTTTTAGGGACGGCTTCACTTATAAAAACCCCCGCCAAGATCTCCCCTCTGGCGCTAAAAACTCTTACTATATCGCCATTTTGCAGAGCTCTTAAATTTGCATCTTGCGGATTTATCAAGATAGGCTCACGGCATGCAACGCTTGCAAATTCCCCAATCACCGAGTTATTTAACTGCGAGTGAAGACGGTATCTTGAGTGGGCGCTTACTAGATGAAGCGGATATTTTTCCGTTAGCTCTTCATCTCCCAACCACTCAAAAGGCTCGAGCCAAGCAGGATGAGCCGGACAGTCTTCATACCCAAAACCAGCTATAACCTCCGAGTAAAGCTCGATCTTTCCCGACGGAGTGTTAAGGGCAAATTTTTTAGGGTCGGCTCTAAAGTCCGATAGTCTAGTATAAAGCTCGCTATCTTTGTTGTCTTTATCAAATTTAACAAAACCCTCTTGATAAAATTCGTCAAATTCTGGCATTTCTATATCAAGTTTTTTTGCATCCTCTTTTGCCTCATTATAAATTTCACGCATCCAGCCAAGCTCATCTTTACCCTCGCTAAAAGCCTCGCCAAGCCCCCAGCGTTTGCAAATTTGCTCGCATATCCAAAAGTCGCTTTTGCTCTCTCCTGCAGGTGTGGTTATCGGTTTATATGCTAGGATGTATTCGTTTGTATTTGAGCTTTGGTTTATGTCGTTTCTTTCTATCTCAAGGGCTACCGGAAAGACGATGTCGCTTAGTTTTGCAGTGCTAGTCCAGTAAGGTTCTGCGGTTATAACAGTATCAAGCTTATGCCAGTTTCTAATAATATTGTTTACATCCTGATGTCTGGTAAAAAGCGAACCGGAAGCAAAGTAGCCAACCTTTATATTGGGTAAATTTATCTTAATTCCATTATAATCAAGCTCTTTTATTTCGCCTGCAAGAGCCTCTATGAAGCGTGATGATGGTATGGTTATGAGTTTTGCATTTTTATTTGGATTAGAATTTATGCTTTTTAGCTTTGGCGCTATCTTATCCTGCGCCCCGCTTGCACTATATCCTAGGCTAAATTCAAAACCAAGTCCCTCCATGCCGATATACCCAAGCATGGAATTTAGTGCCACAAGTGCCCAAAACACCTGCTCGCCGTGATCAGCTCTTTGAAGAGAACGACCAATTAGGATCGTTGTTTTTTCACGAGAGATTTTTTTAGTAAAATCAATAATATCTTGCGCATCTACACCGCAAATTTTACTAGCCCAAGAGATATCTTTAACCACACCGTCGCTTTGACCTAGCAGATAGGCTTTAAATTTATCAAATCCCACAGTATAGGTTGTGATAAATTTATCATCATATAGGTTATTAACAAGTAAATAATGACACATCCCAAGCATTAACGCGACGTCGGTATTTGGGCGCACGATGATATTTTCCGAGTTAAAAAATTTAGCCGTCTCATTTGTCATGACATCGACGCTATAGCATTTGATATTTTTTGTATTTTTAAGTTCTTTCATGCACTCATATCCATCGTGAGTCGGCGGTGTGCCTGAAATTTGAGATGTTATGATAGGATTTGTTCCCCAAAATACAACATTTTTGGCATTTTTTATGACAGCTTTCCATTTTGTAGGCTTGTCATAAACCGCACTACTTCCAAGCACATGAGGCATGATAACAAGCCCCGCTCCGGTCGAGTAGTCGCCACTTTCTCTTACATATCCGCCAAGTAGACTTAACATCCTATGTGCGACACTTCTACCAAAGCCGATCTTACCGCTACCACCCCACCAGTAGCACTCGCCGTAGATACTTTGTGCGCCGTATTTTTCAAAACTATCTTTTAAGGCTTTTGCTGCAAGATCAAGAGCCTTGTCCCAGCTAACGCGGACAAATTCCTCTTTTCCTCTAAGCTCATTTTTTGACACACCGTTGTTTTGTAGATAGCTCTTTCTAACCATAGGATAAAGCACTCTTGTTTTACTTTGCAAGAGTTCGGGAAGTGCGTAGTTTAGTATATTTGGCGACTTATCACCCTCAAAATCGCTTATGTGCGTAAATTTACCGTCTTTAAAATTCGCCCAAAATATACCGAGTCTATTTGCACCTAAAATTCGTTCACTTTTATACTCTGTATTTAAATTTTGCATAGTGTAGTTTAGTCTTTAAATTTAACAACCCCATTTTTAGGGGTTGTTAAAGGGGTTAAATTTTTGATTTTCTTTTGCGTTCTGTTGGATCAAGATAGCGCTTACGAACGCGGATATTTATAGGAGTTACCTCAACCAACTCATCATCTTCTATCCACTCAAGCGCGCGTTCAAGGCTAAGTTTACGCGGTGGAACAAGCTTGATAGCATCATCACTTCCGCTAGCACGAACGTTTGTTAGGTTTTTGCCTTTTATAGGGTTTACATCAAGATCATTTGGACGGCTATGCTCGCCGATGATCATGCCTGTATAAACCTTTGTTTGCGGGTCGATAAAAAGAACGCCGCGATCTTGTAAGTTAAATAGCGAATAAGCAAGAGCCACGCCGTTTTCCATACTACAAAGTGCGCCGTTTGTGCGGTGTTCAACAGTTCCTGAAAGCGGGCGGAATTCTAAAAAGCTATGGTTCATCACACCCTCGCCCTTAGTATCTGTTAAAAACTGGCTTCTAAAACCGATAAGACCACGAGCCGGGATCTCAAACTCTATCCTAGTTTGTCCGTCTCCAGTTGGACTCATTGAGGTCATTTCAGCCTTTCTTTTACCTAGTTTTTCTATAACCGTTCCCGTGCAATCATCAGGCGCATCTATAACAAGCAACTCATAAGGCTCACATTTTACGCCATCAACCTCTTTTACGATAACTTCCGGACGACCAAGTAAGAACTCATATCCCTCGCGACGCATATTTTCGGCAAGGATTGTGATTTGAAGTTCGCCACGACCGCTAACTTTAAATTTGCCCTCGCCTACGTTTTCATACTTCATTGCGATGTTTGTTTTCATCTCGTTTTGCAGACGCTCATCTATCTTGTTTGAAGTTACATGCTTACCCTCCGTTCCGGCTAGCGGACCGTCATTTACACTAAATACAACGCTAAGGGTCGGCTCTTCGATATGCAAAGGATCAAGTGGCATTGGGTTAGCAGGGTCAACTACGCTATCGCCGACATCAAGTGCTTCAAAACCCGCTATCGCAACGATATCACCACTTCCTGCTTCATTTATGTCAGCACGATCAAGCCCCATAAAGCCGATTAGCTTTGAAATTCTACCAGTTGTTTTGCTTCCGTCGGCTTTTGCCAACATTACGTTTTGATTTTTCGAAATTTTACCGTTGAAAATTCTTGCGATGCCTATCTTGCCTACATAGTTATCATAATCAAGCGTGAAAACTTGAAGTTGAAGCGGGTTTGTATCGTTACCGCTTGGAGCAGGAACGTGAGATAAGATCGTTTCAAAAAGTGGTTCCATGTTTACATTTTCGTCGCTTAAGCTTAGTTTTGCATAGCCGTTTTTAGCAGCTGCATAAACTACGGGAAATTCAAGCTGTTCGTCGTTTGCTTCAAGTGCTACAAAAAGGTCGAAAATTTCATTTATAACACGATCAGGATCGCCTGCCGGTTTGTCTATCTTGTTTACTACAACGATAGGGCGAAGACCTAGTGAAAGAGCCTTTTTAACAACGAATTTTGTTTGAGGCATAACGCCCTCTTGCGCATCGACAAGCAATAAAACGCCATCAACCATCTTAAGCACGCGTTCGACCTCGCCGCCAAAGTCGGCGTGTCCCGGGGTGTCGATGATGTTTATCTTGGTGTCTTTGTATTTTATCGCCGTGTTTTTCGAAAGGATCGTGATACCGCGCTCACGCTCGATGTCGTTGCTATCCATAACGCGCTCACCAACGCTTTGGTGGTCGTTAAATGTGCCTGATTGTTTAAGTAGCTCATCTACCATCGTGGTTTTGCCGTGGTCGACGTGAGCGATAACGGCGATATTTCGTATATTTTCCAATGTTTTCTCCATTTCCTAAGCTTGTTAGGTTTGATTTCGCGGTTTTAAAAAGTATAATTCATATTTTAGCGAGGGTCGATTATATCTAAAAAAAGATAAATTTACGTTTTAAATTTTAAATTTCATATTATGATAGGCTAATATTTTTTGATTTTACATTAAGTTTATCTTGGTTATAATGATAAAAATTATTATTTGTATTTTAGGTTACTATCTATGCTAAATACCGAAAATCTCGGCTTTAAAATCAATAACAAGTCCATACTGACCAACTTAAATTTAAAATTTCAAAGTGGTAAAATTTATGGTCTTATCGGACATAATGGCTCTGGGAAAAGCTCACTTATAAAAATCCTAGCAAATCAGCAAAAAGGCTATGAGGGTAAAGTTTGGCTAGACGATAAGAACATAAATGAATATCACTCTAAAGAATTTGCAAAAAAAATCGCCTATCTTCCGCAAACTTTACCAAACACAGCACATCTTAACGGATATGAGCTTGTTAGCATGGGGCGATACGCTCATCAAAGCGGTTTTATAAGAGATAAAGAAAAAGACGACAAGATAGTCTTAGAGGCACTAAAAGATACAAACACTCTAAAATTTAAAGACCAAGAGGTTGCCACGCTTTCAGGAGGAGAGAAGTCGCGTCTTTTTTTAGCTATGTTGCTTGCTCAAGAGAGTAAATTTCTGCTACTTGACGAACCTCTAGCTCCGCTTGATATCTCCTATCAAATCGAAGTTATGCAACTCATACAAAAACTAAGTAAAGAGCGAAATTTAGGTATTATAATAGTCATTCACGATATAAATTTAGCCTCTGTTTACTGCGATGATCTAATAGCCTTAAAGGGCGGCACGCTAACTTATAATATAAATGCAAAAAATATAATGAACTGTGCGTATCTTCAAAACATTTATGGAATAAAGGCAAGCATCATAACTCATCCTGTCAGTAAACAAAACATAGCGGTTTTTTAATGAAATTTCTTGTTTTACTTGCTCTGCTTTTTGGTGTTTTACACGCACAAATAAAAGTCGTGTCCACCGACTGGACGGCAGCTGAAATTTTAAAATTTATCGGCTATGAGCCAAGTGCCGTTGGTGATAAGAACTCTTATAAAATTTGGGTCGGCGAGCCTGATTTGGGTGAAGATGTCGTTGATCTTGGTCTTAGGATGCAGCCAAATATCGAACGCCTTATAAAGTTAGATCCTGATATCGTCATTGTGCCTTCATTTTTTAGCTTTAACATAACCGCACTTGCCAAACATCTTTCAAATACCAAAATAATAGTGATCGACGCTTATAAAAGCGGAAATTTAGAAGAAAATTTAAAAGAAGCAACACTTGAAATTTCAAAACTCGTAAACAAAGAGAACGAAGCAAAAAATTTGTTAGATGGAAATGATAAATTTTTTAACTCCTTAAGTGCAAAAGTAACAAATTTAAAAGACGATACATTTGCAGTTATACAGTTTATAGATAGCAAAAGAGTTCGAATTTACGGCACTAACAGCATTTATGGTATCACGCTATCCAAGCTTGGTCTAAAAAATGCACTCTCAAATGAATTTGAAACAAATTTATGGGACATAGCAACTATCCCCGTAACCTCGCTGTTTAAACTGCCTAAAAATACAAAAGCCATCATCATAAAACCAAATCCTATAAATTTAAAAGAGCAGATAAAATTTAACTCACTATTTGCCTCTCTTGATATGTTTAAGGACTATGTTGAGCTTGAGCCTGTTTGGGGAGCCGGGGCGTATTTGAGTATGCAAAAATTTGCCAAAGCACTAATCTCTTTACTTGGAGATAAGCAGTGAAAAACCTTAGTATCACTCTTTTTGTCATATTTGCCCTACTTGCAGCCATTGCTGTATTTTTGGAATTTAACGCCCTAAGCGAATACGAAAACAGCATCAAAAATTTAGTCATCTTTAACTACACATTGCCACGTCTTGGCGTAGCCGTGCTAAGCGGTGCATTTTTGGCGCTTGCTAGTGCTTTAATGGCGCAAATAACTAACAACCCGCTTGCAAGCGACAGCACGCTTGGAGTTTCAAATGGCGCAGGCTTTATGCTTTTAGTCTTTAGCCTTCTTTTTCCAAATTTAGTATTTGGCGATATAGCAGCGGCATTTTTAGGCTCGGTTTTAGCCCTATCCATACTATTTTTACTCTCTTTAGGAAGAGGCTTTTCGGTTTTTACAACCACACTTTCAGGACTTATCATCGGGCTATTTTTTAGCTCTCTTAGCACAATTTTAATTATATTTTTTAACGAAGAGAGTGCAAAAGTAGCCATTTGGTTAAGCGGAGACTTAGCTCAAGAAGGGACTAAAAATTTCATTTTTATGCTCGGTTACTTCCTGCCGATTTTTATACTTATACTTATTTTTTCGCGCTCATTTGAGCTTTTTAGCCTAGGAGATAGCACATGCAAGGCTCTTGGCGTAAATGTTACAAAAATGAGAATTCTAGGACTTTTAATCGCCGCATATCTAAGCGCTATCGTCGTAGCTCATGTAGGCATCATAGGTTTTATAGGACTTGGAGCCTGTGCTATCGTGGGTAGATTTAAGATAAACTCCTTTTTGCTAAAACTTTTTTATAGCGGGATTTTAGGAGCTTTGCTTCTTGGTATCACGGACGCATTGCTGCTTATCATCTTAAACCTAACAAGCATAAATTTACCATCCGGTAGCGTTAGTGCGTTTTTGGGAGCGCCTTTGCTTTTATGGATGATATTTTACGGCATAAAAGAGCATGAGAGCATAGCTAAAAGCGGCGAAAGTGGATCTGGCACAAAAGAAGCTAAGTCATATTTTATCTACATTGTATTTGGTATTTTGATGTTTTGTTTTGGCTTTTCGTTATTTTTTAATTTTAGCGGATTTGAGATCTTGTCGGTTAGATTTAGTAGGGTTTTAGCCGCTCTTGCAAGCGGTATAGCTCTTGGAGTTGTTGGTGTTATCCTGCAACGCCTAAGCCAAAACGAGATGGCGTCCCCGGAGCTTCTTGGTATAAATTCAGGCGTTAGTCTTGGTGTGCTGGCGGCTATATTTTTCGCTCCGTTTTTAAGCGTGCCTCTTGGCATAGTAGGCGCTTGTGCAGTCTTGGGGATCATGGTGGCTATAAACTACAAAAACGGTATGCTTCCGCAAAAAGTGATCTTAACCGGGATCGCCATCATATCGTTTGTAAGTGCGACTTGGCAAATTTTATTAGCCGTTGGCGACAGCAGAGTTTATAACTTTATAGCGTATGCGAGCGGAAGCACCTACTCGGTTACGTTTTTTCACTCTTTGCTACTTTTTGGCTTTTGCGTGATCACGGTTATTTTTGGAATTTTCTTCTCGCGCGAGATAGAAATTTTAAACCTTGGCGAAGTAAACGCTAGAGCTGTTGGGGTTGATATTTTTAGATATAGGATTATTTTGTTTGGATTTTGTGCGATCATGTCAGCGATAATGGCTTTAAGTATCGGCCCTGTTAGTTTTGTAGGACTTTTGGCTCCACATTTGGCTAGTTTTTTAGGCTTTTTTAAAGTAAGAGCACAAATTTTAGCCGCCTCATTTTTAGGAGGCGTGATAATGCTGTTTGCCGACTTTATCGGTAGAAATTTGATAACGCCTTATGAAATTTCATCAGGCCTGATCGCAACGATCATCGGATCGTTTTATTTTGTAATTGTAATGAGAAAAATCAGATAATTTAAAAGGAGAAAAATGAAAAAATTTGTTTGGCTTTTAAGCCTACCAGCTATAAGCGCCCTAGCGGCGGAAAATGTCGTGCTTAATGAAGTATCCATAGTCGGCTCAGTGGCTAAAGGAAGCGGCAAAGTCGAGTATATGTCGCCTAGCTCAACATCTGTTATAAGCAAAGAACAGATGGAAGAAAAAGGCGCACAAGGACTTGATGAAGCCATAAAGTATGAAAGCGGTGCGGTAGGTCAGCTTTACGGCGCTGACATAGATACAAGTGCAGAGTGGCTTAAAATACGTGGCTTTGACGCGACAATGACGATTGACGGCTCAAGCCCGTATAAGGGCGGGTATTTTGGCTATCAACCGGATCTTTATGGCTATGAAAGCATAGAGATCCTTAAAGGTGCAAATTCTACCGTTTTTGGCTCGTCAAATGCCGGCGGTATTATAAATTTAATCAGCAAACGTCCTACAAATTCACCTTTTGCGGAAGTTGGATTTAAACTTGGTAGCAAAAACCAACGCGGTGTATTTTTTGACGCAAGCGACAACCTTTATACAGATAGAGTTAAATTTCGTTTAGTCGGCGACTATGAAAAGAAAGACGGCGAGATAGACTACGTAACAAACGAACACTACTATATAGCTCCTAGTTTGATGTTCTTGCTTGGTGATGAAACCGTTCTTACGCTACTTACATCATACACAAAAGATAAGGGCACCGGTTCACAACCGTTTTTTTCCGTTAAAGGCACACTCGTAAACGAGGGTTATGGCAAGATAAGCCCTAGCACAAGCTATGGTGCCACAAACGATAGCCTTGAGCGTCATTACTACACGGCAGGATATGAGCTAACTCATAACATTAACGACAGTCTAAATTTTACTTCAAGTTATAAATTTATAGAAGAAGATAAGGATTATTTTGGTGCGTATTACTTTTTTGATAGCGCGCCAGGCGTAGCACAACCATACGGAAGCGTAGCTGATGCGGTTATAAAAACACATACATTTGATAATCGCTTAGCGTATGACTATAAAAGCGACAATTTTGAAAACAAGGTAATTTTTGGCATAGACTATCGTAAAATGAAAGGTAGCGGTTTTTACGGCGACGGCATGTTAAGCCCATTAAACAAATACAATCCTGCTAGAATTTATCAAGCACGCCCTATAGTGCCGGGCTTTAATCTTAACCAAAGCCAAGTTGGCTTTTATCTACAAGATGAGGCTAAAATTTACAACAACTTGATCCTAACAAGTGCCATCCGTCACGATAAAACAAAGACAACCGTTAATATGAACAACACGGGCTTAAACGGCAAAAAGATCAACCAAACGACATTTTCACTAGGTGCGATGTATGTATTTGAGGAGCTAGGACTTATGCCGTTTGCAAACTATTCTGAGTCATTTACGCCACCAACGGCTACGGATAACTACGGCAACGCTAAGCCTCTTGAAGGTAAACAAGTTGAAGTCGGCGTAAAATATCTGCCAAATTTCATAGATGCGGAAATTACGGCTTCTTACTTTGATGCAAAGCTTGAAAATTCAAATATTGCAGATGGAAGCGCATTTGGTAGACAGGTTGGTAAGCAAATTTCAAGAGGTTTTGAGCTTAGTTCCAATGTAAATCTACTTGAAAATTTAAACTGGCTACTATCATACACTCACTATAACAGCACGAAAACCGACCTTAGCACAACACAAACCATAAGAACGAAAATGATGCCAAAAGACACACTTTCATCTTGGCTAACGTATAAATTTGAACTGGGTCAGCTAGGAACTATCAAGGCAGGAGCCGGTCTACGCTATGTGGGTAGCACGGTCGATAACCAATACTATCCTGACTACAGAGTTCCTTCATACACCTTGCTTGATGCCATGATCGGATACACGTATAAAAAATGGGACTTCGCACTTAACGCGACAAATTTAACGGATAAAGAGTATATTTCTGCGGTAAACTACTGGGCTTACTACGGAGAAGGACTAAGAGCTACTCTTACGGCTAAATACAAATTCTAATTTTGGAACAAATTTTGCATATCTGCTTTTAGAAATAAACAAAGGCAAGATATGCAAACCCTAAAATCAAGCAACCCCATAGACCTGCTTAACGTTGCACCGACTAAAAAGCAAACCTCTTCTAAAAGTAACAACAAAGAGGATAGTGAGTTCTTATCCATGATACTAAACGCCGCGTCAAACAAAGCTAACAAAGGCGAAAGTATAAACGAAAAAGATATCAAAGAGATCGTAAAAACGATAGATGACAAGATAAAAATTCAAGAAGAAACACAAGTCGGAGAGCAAAATAAAATTCTAACCGACCTAGCAAACTTAGACGAAACCACCAAAAATGAACTTTATGAAAATGCAAATTTCATGCAGCTCTTGCAAGTTTTAGAAATTTTAAACGGTGGCGAGCAGATAAGCAAATTCCCAAATTTTAGCGATAAAATAGCCGCATTTTTATCAAATAGCGCAAACGTAAAAGAGCTTAGCGAGGTAAAAAGTATCACGGATCTACTTGATCTTGCTAAGAAATTTGACCTTGGACTTGAAAATCTCACTATCACGAACGACGATGTAGAAACATTAAGCGAGATGTTTAAAGGACTAGCCAACAAGGAGTTTTTTAAGCCCGTGTTGCCGCAAGCACAAAACATTTATAGTGGCGAACTTAAAAATCAAGTCGAGCAAACCATCAGCATGAATGAAAGCACAGAGCCTGTTAAGCTAAACGCTCTTTTGCATGAAATTTCAAAAGAGGTAAAACCAAATTTAAAACAGCAAACCCAAACATCACAAACCAAAACGCCAACATTGCAAACATCAGAAAACATGATAGATGAGGCTATAGAAACGACAAATACCGAAGAAGTAGCCATAAAAACAGTTCAAAATTTAAGTGTAAAAAACGAAAAAAATATAAATTTACAGTCGCTTTTATACCCTGAAAGGGAGCAAAATTTAGCGCAAGAAAGCATGACGCAAGGCGAGGAAATTCAAATCCAAGATGAAAATCCCCTAAACTCCATGGTGCGCGACATATCAAGCGCAGCTAGGTCACAGATACAAGAAAAAGCTCTCGTAAAAGAGACTTTTAGCAACTTTAGCGAAAATTTAAAAGAGCAAATTCAAAACTATAAAGCACCGCTAACAAGGGTAAATATCACGTTAAATCCGATGAATTTAGGCGAAGTCGAGATAACAATGCTTAACCGCGGAAATAACCTGCACATAAATTTCAACTCAAACACGGCTACAATGAATTTGTTTTTACAAAATCAAGCCGAGTTTAAAAACAGCCTTGTAAATATGGGATTTACCGAACTTGAGATGAATTTTAACGACCAAAGCCAAAGACAAGAAAAGGGTCAACAAGCCTACAAAAACCAAAACAAACAAGCACAAGAGAGTGAAGAGATACAAGAAGCGGAACAAAATTTGCTTGAGCTTGTTATACCAAGATATGTTTAAAAATTTAAAAGGATAAAAAATGGCAAGCGTAGCCGACGTTCAAACACAATTTACAGCAGATAAGATACAAGCCAAAAAAGACGCAGCAAAACTTGCAAGCGCAGACGGGACAAATCCCGGTTCACAACTTGACAAAGACGCATTTTTAAAGCTTTTACTAACAGAACTTCAGTATCAAGACCCGACTTCACCTATGGATACGGAAAAAATGCTAACACAAACAAGCCAACTAGCCACGCTAGAAATGCAAGAAAACACAAACTCGACCATGAAAGAACTTGTATCGCAATTACAAGCTAACTCAAGTATGTATGCCCTATCCGCGCTTGGAAAAATGGCAAACATCGGCACCGATAGAGTAAGCGTAACGGAAGAAACGGTAAATTTAACGATCCCTATCTACTTCCCATCTAATGCCACAGGCGGAACGCTAAGCATAACAGACTCCAACGGCAACGTCGTAAGAACCGAAAGTATCGGGTCGCAAAATGCCGGAACAAATACCTTTAACTGGAATTTGATCACAAACAGCGGAACAAAAGCCGGCACAGGAACATATGCCGTTAAGGTTAATTACACAGATAGCGAAGGCAACGCTAAAACTGCAACATACGGCTCATATCCTGTTGAAGCCGTTAAATTTATAGATGGTAAAGCCCAGGTAAAAATAGCAGGCGAATACATATCCGCAGATGATGTTTCAGAATATTACGAAGAAGTAAATTTAAATAACAAACAAACTAATACATCATCAAGTTCAACAAACAACCAAACACCTAAACAAAGTGTCGCAGAAAGTGCACTAGCTACAGAAAATGCATTAGCCGATGAGGCAGAAGCAGAATACAATGCACTGCTAAACAGAGGATAAAATCATGATGAGAGGACTTTATAACGGTGTTTCCGGGATAAAAACCCAGAGCTTTGGCATGGATGTTTGGGCAAATAACATCTCAAACATCAATAACGTCGGTTTTAAAGCCTCTACTCCGGAATACAAAAGCATACTTTATCAAACAATGTATTCTGCCGGCAACAAGCCAACAACCGATCAAGTAGGACTAGGTGCCGTAAAACAAGCAACTGCACTTGACATGAGCAACGGATCTTATCAAAATACCGATAACAATTTCGATGTTGCCATACAAGGCGATGGATTTTTTGGAGTTTTAGATAGATACGGCAAAACATACTACACAAGAGCGGGAAATTTCGACATAGATGCGGCTGGAAATTTAGTCGATACTTTTGGAAATTTTGTCCTAGGCACGATAAATGAATTATCAGCCGTAACTCCAAGCCAAAGTGCGCTAAACACCTTTGGCGGATCCGGACAAAGTGCTCAAAATGCCTATACGATATCTAAGGTAGATAGCTTAAATTTAGGCTCTGAAAGTGCACAATCAGCCATAAAGCTACCAAGCTTTTTATACCTCGCTTCCGAGCCGACAACGCTTGTAAATTTTAGAGGCAACTTAGACTCCACAGTAAAAACACAGATAGAAAAAAGCGAACTTAGCAAAGACACATACACGCAAAGTGTAGACGAAGATGTAAAAACCATAAGCATAAGTGGCGCACTTGAGCTTAGCAACTCCCGCACCGGATATAAGAAAAACGATAGCGTCACGGTAAAAATTGCCGATGCGAGCGGTAAATTTAGTGAATTTACAACTCAACTTGACAAAAACGGCAAATGGAGCTTAGAAAATCAAGATATAAAATACCTAGACCTTGATACGATAAGCACCGAAGTTAGTATATTTTCGAGCAAAGAGGTTGCCAACACTCAACAATTTAGCACGCAAGCTTACGGTGAAAACGGAGCGATAAATTTAATAACCATAAATTTAGAAAAACAAGTCCCTCAAACAAGTAACCAAACCCTCTGGAACGCGACCGCAACGATGACTGATAAAAACGGCAATGTCTTAAATTCATCACAAGGCATAATGACCTTTGGTCCGCAAGGAACACTAGTTTCAAACACACTAACAAGTGTGGGCGGCGTTAAGTTAAATTTTCTAGGCTCTAGCGATTCTAGCGTCTATGACGGTCTTATAAGTACCGCAAACAGCGACAAAAACATAAGCATAACTAAAAACGGGTATGAAGAGGGCGTTTTAAAACGCTATCAGATGAATGACAACGGCGATATACTGGCTATCTTTGACAACACAAGGATGTTTCCTGTGGCAAAACTAGCGCTTTACCACTTCCAAAATGACCAAGGACTAGCCAAAATGGGAGATAACATCTACTCTGCAACAGCAAATTCCGGAGAGGCATTTTTTTACAAAGACAAAGCGGGAGATGTTATATACGGCTCAAGGATATCATCAAATATGCTTGAAATGAGCAACGTCGATCTTGGCTCTGCACTAACGGAAATAATCGTAACGCAAAAGGCTTACGACGCTAGCTCAAAAAGTATCACAACAAGCGATGAGATGCTTCAAACCGCTATCCAAATGAAAAGCTAAAATTTGATTGATTAAAATATCAATCAAATTTAACCTCATACCATAAACATAACTTTTGCGAGTATGACTATGACAAATCCAAAAACAAAAGCGATATTATGTAAATTTTCACGTAAAAATTTAGGCGGCTGCTTGCCAAGTGTGCGGTGAGTTAAATTTATCACGACTCCCGCACCTATAACAAATGCTAAAATAACCTTTATCATAAAAATTTGCTGAAGAGGCGTTTGAAAATACCCTCCGGCTTTTGAGCCAACCCATGTACTCATCATCATACCACCGGTTAAAAACAGTAGCAAAAGACACAATGGCATGATCTTGATAGCTTTTTTGGAAATAGCACTTTTAACTCTATCAAATTCATCACCCAAAATACCCTTTAAACGCGAAAATATAATAACATCAAAGAAGATGTAACCTAGAAAAATTATCGCACATATAACGTGCAAAAGCTGGACATACGGATATATGGCTTGCATTTAGTTCCTTATCGGTTTTTGATTATTGTAGAGTATTTTTATCTGATTTGCAATGATATTGCTCAAGTGTTGTTTTGGGAGTAAATTTTAACCTCGTTGATTAAAAATTCATAAACACGTTGTTGGATTAAAATTTCGTCCTCATGACCATTCATCAAGCGACGAAGATGAGCAAAATCAATCTTACTAGCATACCTTCGATGCTTTTTCATGTCTTTATCTATGCTAAGCAAGAGAGCATCAAGAGTTAAATGATCTTTTCTTTTTACCTTTGAGATGTATTCTTGTGTGGTTTGGAGCAAAAATGCCTTTCGACTCTCATCGTTTTCGTAAATTTCAGTTGCTATCTTACGTAAAATTTCAAAATCACTCTCATCTGGCTCAAATTTAGCTGACAATATCGCCGCAAAAACTTTCGCGCGAAACTCAAGCGACTTATGATGGTAGACTAAAAACTGCCTAAATGCTGATAAAAAGTGTAGTTTAAATTTAAAAGCCATTTTGTGAAATCTTTATTTTAATATCGTTTTATTATACTCAATAAAAATAAAATCTAGCTACTGTTTTTACTTTGACACTATTAAAAATGGAAATTTGAGTGGCGCAGCGGACGGGGCTCGAACCCGCGACCTCCGCCGTGACAGGGCGGCATTCTAACCAACTGAACTACCGCTGCACCTAAAGAATAATGGTGGTCGCTATAAGACTCGAACTTATGACATCCACCTTGTAAGGGTGGCGCTCTACCAACTGAGCTAAGCGACCAATGAATTTATAAATGGCGACCCTTAGAGGATTTGAACCTCTGTTTCTACATAGAGAAAGTAGAGTCCTGAGCCACTAGACGAAAGGGTCATGAACCCGAAAAAGTGGTGTCCTGTGTTGGATTCGAACCAACGACCCCCTCATTAAAAGTGAGATGCTCTACCGGCTGAGCTAACAAGACATTTTTGAAAAACGAAGTCTGATTATACTAAAAACGCTATCTTTTGTCAAGAGAAAATTTAAAAGAATGTGTAATTTAGAAAAAATTATTACAAATTTTTGGAAAAAATATATACTATTTTGCTAATAACATGCTATTATTAAGACTTAAAAAAAATTTAATATAAATTTTATACTCATTGTGTATTTTGAGTTAAATTTTAAAGGTAATTCTATGAGCAAAAAGAAAATTTCTACCCTAGGCTCAAAGCTTGGAGCTTTAGGTCCTGGCATACTTATGGCTTCGGCCGCGGTAGGCGGATCGCACATCATCGCATCCACACAAGCAGGTGCGATATATGGCTGGCAGCTAGCTATCATTATCATACTAGCAAACCTTTTTAAATACCCATTTTTTAGATTTGGCACACAATACACCCTTGATAACGGACACAGCCTACTTACGGGTTACTACGAAAAAGGACGCTTTTATATCGGTATATTTTTAGTGCTTAGCCTCTTTGCAGCTGTTGTGAATACCGCAGCCGTTAGCATGATAACAGCGGCGATTTTAAGCTTTATATTGCCGTTTAAAGCAAGCACGACAATGCTAAGCGTGGTTGTATTATCAGCTAGCATGGCCATCATTTTACTAGGTAGATATAGCGTGCTTGATACGGTTTCAAAACTTATCATGATAACGCTTACCGCAACTACGGTTTGGGCGGTTTTGATCGCATTTTCTAGGACGGGATTTGACGGAGTTATGACACCTGACTTTATAGAGCCTTCGCCTTGGCAGCTTGGAGCACTTGGATTTATCATCGCTCTTATGGGCTGGATGCCTGCGCCAATTGAGATCTCAGCACTTAATTCAATGTGGGTAATAGCAAAGAAAAAGATAAAAAGAGTATCTTACGAAGATGGCTTGCTTGACTTTAACGTAGGCTATGTGGGAACAGCTATCTTGGCACTTGTGTTTTTAGCTCTTGGTGCGCTTGTGCAGTATGGCTCAGGAGTAGAGGTCGAGACTAGAGGTGTGGCATATATAAATCAATTTATAAATATGTATGCTGCGACTATCGGCGAATGGGCTAGAGGGCTTATCGCATTTATAGCATTTATGTGTATGTTTGGCACTACCATCACGGTTGTAGATGGGTATTCTAGGGTAAACTGTGAAAGCATCAGGCTAGTTTTAGGTAAGGATCAAACAAAGCTTGTTTATTTTAACTTGTGCGTTATCATAACAAGCGTCATAGGCTTTTTTATCATTTCGATGTTTAACAACGCCCTTGGGCCGATGGTTAGATTTGCAATGATAGCTTCGTTTGTTACTACGCCGATATTTGCGTGGCTAAATTTAAGCCTTGTCTTAAGCAAAGGACAACATAAGGTAAAGGGCTTTTTATACTATCTATCAATCACAGGACTTGCATATCTTAGCATATTTGCATTATTCTTTATAACTTACGAGCTTGGACTGTTTAAATAATCTTGGACTTCAATAGTCCAAGATTGATAGATGTATTTTAAAAATTTTAAATATCTAACTTGAGTACGAATTAATGTGAATTTGCCGGCTTTTTGACATTTTTCTCCAAAAACTCCCTCTCTTGTTTGGTTGGCTCATATTCATCTTTAAAGAACTCTTGCTTTGATTTTATCTTTTGTTCTAGCATTTTGTTCTCGTAAATTTTATACGAAGGCTTCCAGTATTCAAGCTGGTTTCTCATATCGTGAGCATGTCCTACTCCTACGTGGCAACTTACACATTTAAGCTCTTTGTCGCTTCCTTGAAGTTTAACGTAGTGAGCGTGCATCTTTTGAGCTTGCTGTGATGAAGCTGTTGTGTCTAAGATGTTAGTATGACAGCTCATACAGCCGTTGTCAAACACATAGTGCTCTTTATTTTTTAGATTAGCCACCCAGTTTATACTATCAGGATCGCCAAAGAAGTGGATATAGCCCTCTACTATGCCATTAACTGCTTTTTGATATACGTATTTGGCTAGGTTGTCGTGAGGTAAATGGCAATCAACACATTTAGCCTTTACGCCTATTGCCCCACTGCCTGCATGGATATCTTTTTGATATGATATAACCATAGGATCCATCTCGTGGCAGACTCCACAAAATCTATCCGTGCTGGTCTCTTCAAGCACATAATGAACCGGTAAAACAACGAAAAATCCAACAATGCCACTTATCACCACAATAAGAGCTAATAATTTCTTTGAAATTTTCATGGTGTTACTCCCATCCATTGTGGAACCTCATGCTCGTGGCATTCGCTACACATATTTATAGACGGCTTGTGCTCGAAGTGGCACTCGTCACAGTATAATGTAGGACCGTCGTGAACCGAGTTGTGTGGATTAGCTTTTAGCGTATCCATAAATTTAAGTCTTTGCGCTAGTAGCTTTTTAGTGCCGTGGCAGCTTAGACAGCCTTCATCTTTTATGTTTTTAAATTTACTAGGATCGTCACCTTGATTTGCATGACAATCTATACAGTCAAACGCCAAATGTTCATGATGAGGCTTTAGCTTATACTTAGCTTTAAGCTCATCAGACATTACTATCTTTGTTGAGTTTGTTTCAGCAGACTTCGTATCACCAAAGACGAAACTAAAACAGGTAACCAAAGATAGCAATAATAATGCCAATCTTTTCATAAAAGAACCTTTTGCTTGTTTTAATTAAATTTGGCAGGGATTAGCCACCCCGCCTTTTAGAAGATAATGTTTAAATGTTTTCACCAGCAATCATACCAAACACCATGCAATCACTCATACTCATAGTTCCAAGTCTTCCGCCGCCTTGTATGCCACCAGTTACTTCTCCGGCAGCGTATAGTCCAGCAATTGGTTTTTGTGTTTTGCGTGATATGACTTGAGCCTTTTCATTTATCTGTATGCCGCCCATGCAGTATAGAATTTTAGGAGTGCTTAAACTAGCATAAAATGGTGGTTTTGATACATCAATGCCATGAACATCGGCTTGTTTTAAGGGCTTGCCAAATTCAGGGTCTTTTTCGGCTTTTACATAGCCATTAAAGTCACTTACCGTTTTTAAGAAAGGCTCTACTGGTATATTGTAAGCTTTTGCTAACTCTTCAAGAGTATTAAATTTCTTGATTGAGCCGCTCTCGACACCTTTTGAAGTATAAAGCGGATTGTTTAGATCTACTGCTGCTTGGTCGCAGATATTTACAGGATAGTTGTCATTATTTGCGCCCTCAGCCATAACTTTAAATATCGCATCGCATTTTATTTTTCTGCCTGCATGCTCGTTCATAAAGCGTTTGCCTGTTTTTGGATTAATGCTTAAACCATAGTCATTTGAGCAGTGGTTTGTAAATACTGCTGACGTTCCAAAGCCTTTTTCTGTTGGGTTTGTGTATGGATTTAATTGTATCCAGCTTAGAAGTAGTGGGTTTGCACCTACATCCATAGCAGCTAGCAATGCACCAGCAGTCGCACCCGGTTGTGAAACTGTTTCTATATTTGTTTTTAGATAAGGCACTTGTTGAGCGCGGAACCATTTGTCGCTACTAAATCCGCCAGCTGCTAGTATAACGCCATTTTTGGCTTTTATGTATTTTACGTCGCCACCTGTATTTTCAAGATCATCGCTTGCAAGACTTGAATCAAATTTGTAGTTTTCGCGGCATTTTATGCCTACAACCCTATCGCCCTCCATAACAAACTCATCAAATTTTGTTCGTTTTTTGATGATAGCATTTGGATTTGCTTCTATCATTTTATGCATAGGTTGGATGTAGCCTGAGCCGCTTGCTACTTTTACTTGAACTGCACGCTTGATAGAGTGACCGCTAGCTGATATACATTTAGGTACAAACTCAACGCCAACTGTTGATTTTAGGTATTCAAATGCTTCGTTTGCTCTATCGTAAATAACACTTAAAAGATCTACGTGATTTAAATTTACCCCATCTTTTAAGCAGTCAGCTATAAATAGCTCCTTGCTATCTTTTATACCTTCGGCTTTTTGAAATGCGTTATTTGGCACAGCCATATTTCCGACATTGATAACAGAGTTACCGCCTGCGCGACCCATTTTTTCTATTAAAGCGACTTTTAAGCCGCGTTTTAATGCTTGAAGTGCCGCCATAGAGCCAGCAAAGCCAGTTCCGATGATGACAACGTCGTATTCCTCGTCAAATTTAACTTCATTTGATTTAATTGTGTCAGCATTTGAATTTATGCTACCTAATGCAAGAGCACTAGCTCCTACCATACTCATTTTAAGCAAATCACGTCTTGACATTTTTTCCATTGTGTCTCCTTTTAAAAAGTTGACAAATCATAACGTAAAGAAAGTGTAAATATAGTAAATTTTTGGTAACAACATAAAAATATTAATTTAATATATATGTTTAAGTTTTTTTGAATTTAAAAATCTGATATAATTGCGACATGATAAGAATTTTACTCATAGAAGATGATGAAGCTCTTGCAAAACTCATAGCAAGAGTATTAGAAAAAGAAAATGTCCAAACTCAAATCGCACTAAATCCGCTAGATGGACTTGAGATATTAAAGAGCAATAATTACTTGCTTGACGCTATTGTGCTTGATCTATCCTTGCCCGACATGGACGGGCTTGAAGTTTGCGCACTAGTTCGCAAAACACATCCTAGTTTACCCATCATTATAAGTTCAGCACGCTCGCAAACACTTGATAAAATAAAGGGTTTTGAACTAGGAGCTGATGATTATATTGCAAAACCTTATGAGCCAATCGAGCTTGTTTTTAGACTGCGGGCGATTTTGAGACGAGGGATAACTGTTGTAACTGATGATAAAATTTTTACCATAGATGTTGACAAACATATACTTTATAAAAATGGTAAAATCTTAGAGCTTCCTCTTGCAGAATATGATATATTTGCCTTTTTGTTTGAAAAAGAGGGGTTTGCCGTATCAAGAGAGGATTTGCTTTTAAGCCTAAGCTCAATAAAATTTCAAAGCGGCCTAAAAAGCATAGATGTGCTTGTAGGCAGATTACGTTCTCGTATCGGTGATAGCCCTAAGAATCCACGGTTCATACACTCAGTGCGTGGCGTAGGGTATAAATTTATAAATGCTTAAAATTTCAATTATAAAACTCTTTTCACTACTATTTCTAATAACCCTGATAGTTATTAATTTGTCTTTTTTTGTAGAGTATGAACGTCGTCAAAAAGAACATATATACCAAACTTTTCAAAGGTTCATGCTTGGTACACGCATAAGAGAAAATGGTGGAATAGACATACCGGAAAGACTTGCAGAAATCGGTATAGTTTACAGTAATCTTGATAATGACGACATAAGGGCAAACGGTGATATTTTACTTTATGGGACATATTCTGACATGATTGACTATAATTCTACAATGTATTTTGTTCCACACGAAATAAATGCAACTCATATAAGTGTTCAAGATATAATGTATACAGCCGCATTTGAAACCGATGATTACAGCGAAGTATTATCAACAAAATATGTTTCTGCTTTAGAAAATACACACAAAATAGACATGTCTAGCTTTTGGACTTTGTTTTGGAGTATAAATGGTGCGAGTTTTGGTTTTTTTGTTTTACTTTTGGGTAAATTGCTTAATCTTAGAAATTTAAAAAGGCAAATTAAAGCCGCTGGTTATAAAAAACAATTTAACCCCATTGTCATGAATACCGGAGATGAACTAGAGCAGATAGCAGGTGCATTTAACTCAACAATGCAGAAAATTAATGACTTAAAGGAGGCTAGAGAGCTATTTTTGCGAAATATCTTACATGAGTTTCGCACACCAGTAATGAAAGGCAAAATCATAGCAGGAATAAATAAAGATGACGAGTTTAGAGATGATTTAAAACAAATTTTTTCTCGCCAAGAGATTATACTAAACGAGATTGTAAAAATAGAAAAATTTAGCTCTCATGATTGGGAGCTAGAATTTAACGAATACCGAGCGATAGATTTGCTAGATCATGCCATGGATTTACTATTACGAGATGATACATGGCGTATAAAAATTTTTACAAGCGAGCAGGCAGAGATTTTTAATGTGGACTATGAGTTATTTGCGACGGCTATTAAAAATTTGCTTGATAATGCTTTAAAATACTCAAAAAATAATGTCGAGGTACAAATTTTACAAGGGACTTTTAGTATAGTAAGTGAAGGTGAACCTTTAGAGGCATCAAGGCTGGACTTTAGCCGTATATTTAATCGCAAGAGCGAAGTAGCCGGTTCCGGACTTGGACTTGGCATATATATCGCTAATCAAATTTTTATAAAACACGGCCTGGAGCTAAAATATATCCATAAAAGCAGAAAAAACATCTTTGTAATCAGTAAAAACAATAACAAATAACGAGTGTTTAAATTAATTAACTTACACGACTTAGTTTAGATGATCATCATAAACACCGCAAATAAACCTTATATATCGCTCGTTTTATCCAATTTTCATATCTTTTTATAATCTCAATACGCATTGAATTTTCAATTTTAAATACGCATACGTGATTGTTTGTCATGGTATTTTCTTTATAAGTAGTTTGGGGAATTTAATGCACCACTTTAATGCCACAAGCCAAATCTTTGCTAAGCTCGCTTCTAATTTGTAAGCTCAAACCGTATAGTTTTAAAATATTTTTAATATAAACTGTAAGCATAACGGCTCATTTCTAAACAAAGAACAAATCAAAACCTTCCAACTGCCCTATATTAGATCATCCTTAGAATGCCCAGCTAAGCGTATTTATAAATTTCTTTAGCATAGAAAAATTTGGCGATATTTGATGAAATTATAACAGACATTATCACTCTAACTTGAGCTACAAAAGAGATCCAAACAGCGATCTTGGAGCATTATTTACAACATTTAACAACCATGCTTAATTGTAAGCTATATGGAATTTTCATCTTGGAGATTTGGTTTTGAAAACGGAGCAAATTTTTAACAAACTCGTTACCGGTTATTTTTAATATCAAAAATCATATAAAATAGCACTATATGTTTAAAATATATTAAATATTAATTTTTTATATTTTTTGCTTAAGTTTAATATAATCAATTGATTTTCAGAAAAAATTTACAAAAAGGAGAAAGAGATGGCATTTTCAAGACGAAGTTTCTTAAAAACATCTGCCGTTGGCGCACTAGCACTTAGTGCCAATTCCGCATTTGCTAAAGATGAAGCTGTAAAAACCATACCACACGCTTCAAATTTAGGTGCATTTTATGCAGACGTAAAAGATGGAAAAATAACAAAAATCCACTCACAACCATCAGATAAAGACCCAAAATTCCCAGGAAACGATGCCTGGATAGATAGAGTTTACTCTGATACTCGTATAAAATATCCATGCGTAAGAAAGAGCTTTTTAGAGGGCAAAAACGCACCAGAACTACGTGGCAAAGAGGAATTTGTACGCGTTAGCTGGGATGAGGCACTAAAGCTTATCCTTAAAAAACTAACAAGTGTAAAACCAGAGCAAATTTATAACGCAAGCTACAGTGGCTGGGGACACCCAGGACTTCTTCACAACTGCGGCGCAGTGGCTGGAAGATTTTTTAACACAGTTATAGGTGGCGCGGTAGGAACAGACGGCGAGTACAGCAACGGTGCTGCCGGTAAAGTAAACGCAACTATCATGGGAGATCTTGAAGTTTACTCACTTCAAACCAGCCACGAAGTAATACTTGAAAACACAAAAGTATACGTTATGTGGGGTGCGGATCTGTTTAAATGTAACCAGATAGACTACAAGATAGCAAACCGTGGCAACAACCCATATTTTGAAAAATATGAAAATCAGACATTAAATTTATAACCATCGATCCTCAATACACTCCTATCGCAAAACGCTTTGGTGCTGAGTGGATACAGATACGTCCAAACACTGACGTAGCGATGATGCTTGGTATGTGCCACCACCTATATACAAGTGGTCAGTATGACAAGAGCTTTATCGAAAAATACACTTATGGTTTTGATAAATTCCTACCTTGCCTACTTGGCAAGACTGAAGATATGGTAGAAAAAACTCCGGCTTGGGCAGCTAAGATAACTGGTGTTGATGAGAAGATCATCAAAGCACTAGCTGATACATTTGTTAAAAACCGCACATTCCTAGCTGGTAACTGGGCTATGCAAAGAGCTCACCATGGCGAGCAAGCTGACTGGATGCTTATGGTTCTAGCCTCTATGATAGGTCAAGTAGGTCTTCCTGGTGGTGGATTTGGCTTTTCTATGCATTATAGCGGTGGTGGTCAAGCATTTAGTGGCGCTAGACTTCCGGCTGGTTTACCACAAGGTAAAAATAAAGTAGATATAAATATACCAGCTTCACGTATCAGCGAAGCTATACTAAACCCTGGTAAAAAGATCAAATTTAAAGGTGGCGAGATAACATATCCAGACCTAAAAGTACTTTATATCACAGGCGCGACCCTACTAGGTCACCATCCAAATACAAACGAGCTAATCTCTGCACTTCGCACACTTGATACCGTAGTAGTTCACGAGCCATGGTGGACACCGATGGCTAAGATGGCAGATATCGTTATCCCAGCTACAACGCCACTTGAGCGTGATGACATAAGCTATGGCGGCTCATACTCACAAGACTATGTTTATGCTATGAGAAAGGTTATAGAACCACTTTGGGAAGCTAAAAATGACTACGATGTCTTTGATGCTATGGCTAAAATGGTTGGCGAAAAAGAGCATAGGAAATTTAGCATGGGTAAAAGCAACATGGAGATCATCCAAGGCTTTTATGACAAGAGCGACTGCGTAAACGTAATGAGCTTTGATGAATTCTGGGGAAAAGGCTATATCTACTTTGAGCCAAACAAAGATGCTTATAAATTTGTCCGCCACGCTGACTTTAGAGCTGATCCGGTAGCAAATAAACTAGTTACAGAGAGCGGAAAGATACAAATTTTCTCAGAGAAATTTGCAAGCTTTGGGCTTGATGACTTCAAAGGACATCCAACATGGTTTGAACCGGCTGAGTGGCTAGGAGATGCAGAGCTTACTAAGAAGCATCCACTTCATCTACTAAGCCCACATCCAAAGTACAGGATACACTCACAGCTTGATAACTCATTTGTTAGAAAAGCATATAAAGTAGCAAACCGCGAGCCAGTACTTATAAATGACGAAGATGCTAAAGCTTATGGCATAAAAGATGGCGATGTGGTTGAAATTTATAACGACAGAGGCGCGATACTTTGTGGTGCAGTAGTTAGCAAACACATCATGAAGGGCGTTATAAGCGTAGAAGAGGGTGCTTGGTATGATCCAGAAGATGCTAAGGCTAATAAACCAAGATGTAACGCAGGACATGTAAATATCCTAACAATATCGGTTCCGACCTCAAAAATGGCACAAGCAACATCGGTAAATACATGCTTAGCAGCCATCAAAAAAGTAGATGTAAAACCATACGCTGGCGTAAAAGCACCAGTGGTAAAAGGAGCGTAAATGAAAAAGATATTGACACTAATGGCCGTTTTATCAAGCTTTGCTTTCTCACAAACTATGTTTGTAAACGACATCAAAGCTGACCTAGTAGATCCAAAAACAAAAAAGTAGTAGGTGAAATTTACGAAGGAACGCCCGTAAAAGTTATCAAAAAAGATGGCGATATGGCTGTGGTTGAGATAGCTGGCGAAGTAGTAAATGACAAAGAAAACATGGTGGCTCTAAAAAAGAGCCATTTGTGACATTTTACAAGCTAAACGAAGGCAAGGCTACGCCTAAGGCTAAATTTCTAGTAAATGCTAAAAAGCTAAATAGCGACGCGATGATCGCATGGGAAGAGATAGAGTTAATGTATTATGACACATGCAGCTCATGCCACGCAGCTCACAAGCCAAAAGAGCACCTAATGGGCGAGTGGGAGGCATACATACTTGCTATGCAGACATTTGCTAAGATAAACGACGATGAAAAAGATAGAATTCTACGCTTTATGCAAGCTTTTGCTAAAGACGGCATCGTAAAAGAATAGTATAAATTTTACCCCATCTCTTAAGGCTTGAGAGATGGGTGTTAATATTTAATAACCAGTAAGCCTTATTAAATTTAATCAAATATATCCATGCCATATATAGATGACTTTTGATTAGTTGTAATAAATTTCCTTGTAGTTCATTTTGCAAAACACCGCCACATAAATTAAATCAAATTTAGAGCTAAATTTTTTATATTAATATTAAATATTAAGATTACTAGCAATATACTTTCAAGGCATATTTTATAATATATAAAAAATATTTGGAGGACAGCATGAAAAGCTCAAGACGAGATTTTCTAAAGGTAGCGGCATTAGGTGCAGGAGCAACCCTGCTAGGAACTACAAATTTACAAGCAGATGAGAAAGAGAGGACCTTTGTCCCAAGCAATCGCGACTACTCAAAGCAAAAAGCTCTTTTGCTATCTAGCTCAGGCTATAAAGACACGGGCTTTTTAACGCACGCAGTTGATTGGATAAATGACCTTATCATCAAACCTAATAATCTACAAAACAAAAAGATCGTATTTATCCCTTATGCAAATTTAAGAGCCGGATATGATAAATTTGAAGAAAAACTCAAAAAAGCTCTTGAGAGATTAAATTTAAATATAGTAAGCATTCATCACGCAAAAGATCCCGTTAAAGAGATAGAAAACGCTGATTGTATCTTTGTAGGTGGCGGTAACACATTTAAGCTTGTCCACGATCTTTATGAGAACAAATTAGTAGCTCTAATAAGCCAAAAGGTCGCAAACGGCACACCTTATATCGGCTGGAGTGCAGGCGCAAATGTCGCCGGTGCATCTATGATGACAACAAACGATATGCCTATCATCGAGCCTGAGTCATTTAATACATTTAGCATCTTCCCTCATCAAATAAATCCACACTTTATCTCAGGTAAACCGGTAGGACACAACGGAGAGAGTAGAGAAGAAAGACTTGAAGAATTTCTAATAGCAAATCAAAACTCAACCGTCTATGCCTTACCTGAAGGAAGCGCCTTTTTAATAGACGGCAAAAAGGCTAAATTTATCAGTATGCAACCAGCTCCTGTAGGCTCAGCTCTTATCTTTAAATACAAAAAAGACATAGAGAAAATGGCTCCTAATACAGTATTTGAATATTAACGGGGTTAAAATTTGGCGGGGAAATCCCTGCCAAATGTCACTTTTACTTAGCAATAAATACAAATGCTATAAATTTACTAAACCATAGTCTTATTTACTATATTGCGATATAATGGTCGCAATTTCAGCACACATCGGTCTGTGCCTGACTTCGTTTTTGTATTCACTACAACTCAACTTCAATATCAACCTAGATCGTAGCTTTATTTTAAAAGATTTGTAGGTTTATAAAATTAAGGCACTTATGTCATTTTCAAATTTAGGTCTAAGCACAGAACTTCTACGTGCTATCAAAGAGGCGGGCTATACAGCTCCAACAACCATCCAAGCAAAGGCGATACCGGCCGTATTAGCCAAAAAAGATGTCATGGCTAGCGCTCAAACAGGCACTGGTAAAACCGCTAGTTTTACACTCCCTATACTCGAGCACCTGCAAAATTCTCACAAAAAAGGCAAGAAAGACATAAAGGCTCTCGTCCTAGTTCCCACAAGAGAGCTTGCACTTCAAGTCGCAGCTAGTGTTGAGACTTATGGTAAATTTCTTTATTTTAAGTCAGCCGTTATCTTTGGCGGAGTTGATACATACACTCAAAAAAGAATTTTAAAAAAGGGTGTTGATATCGTGATAGCAACACCGGGAAGACTGCTAGATCTCGCATCACAAGAGTGTGTGGATCTATCAAAAGTCGAGCATTTTGTGCTGGATGAAGCCGATAGGATGCTTGATATGGGATTTGTCCATAGTATCAAAAAAATCATCTCTTTTTTACCAAAAGATAGACAAAGTTTGATGTTTTCAGCTACTTTTTCAGCGCAGATAAAGAGCCTAGCCGATGGGCTTCTAAACTCACCGGTGCTTATAGAAGCAGAAGCTAGAAACACAACTTCACATAACGTAACGCAAAGCGTCCATCACGTAGATAAACAGAGAAAAAAAGAGCTTTTACTTCATATGCTTAACACAAATGACTGGAGGCAAATTTTAGTCTTTACACGCACAAAACACGGCGCAAACAAGCTTAACGAATCTCTTGTAGCAAACAATATCTCTTCAACTGCCATACATGGAAACAAGTCGCAAAGCGCAAGACTAAAAGCTCTAAAAGACTTTAAAAATGGGAACGCAAAGGTTCTTGTGGCAACAGACATATTTGCAAGAGGTATTGACATACAAGACCTTCCTTACGTCGTAAACTACGAGCTACCGGATGTTGCTGAGGACTACGTGCACAGAATAGGCAGGACCGGACGTGCGGGCAACAAGGGTGAGGCGATATCGCTGGTTTGTGTCGATGAGCACTACTATCTATCGCAGATAGAAAAGCTAATAAATCAAAAAATAAACGTGATAGAAACGGCTGGTTTTGAGGTCGATAAAAGCATAAAGCCTGAACCTATAAGGGCTAGAAGAGTCAAAACATCGGGTCAAAACAGAGGCGACGAGGCAAAATTTAAAAGCCGTAATAACCGCACAAAAACATCTAAAAAAAGAAGCTCCAATGATGCCTTATCTTATACAAACAGCACGTCAAGAGATAGCAAATTTAGATCAAACAGCTCGCACACTAGAACCAACAAACCTAGAAGCTCTAAATTTGGAAGCAGCGCTATAAACTAGATACTTAGACATACAAATCTTACAAGAAGCTTGCAAGGCAGGTATCTTAGTAAGATTTGCTATGATTTTAATTTTAAATTTTATAACAGAGCCATAAACAAGTTTAAAAATACGATCTTAAATGCCAAGATTAAAAGTCACAAATAAAATTTAGACCGTTCGAGCTACCAGCAAGATATCACTGGCATAAGGTAGTTTTGAAAAATATTTGAAATTCTGTATCTTCTGAAGTTTATGGTGTCAAGAGAGAGACTTGAACTCTCGACCTCCGGCTTATGAGACCAGCGCTCTAACCAGCTGAGCTACCTTGACAAATGATTAAAGACGTGTATTATACAACCACGAAGCTTATTTTTAAATAAATTCTATGAAGACCGCCGAAGCGGTCATACATTTAGAATTTTTTCTTTTTAACATCCTCAACTATCTTCTTAGCCATCTCATCTACTTCAGAAGTTACTTGATTGGTTTTATTAGCTACTTGAACATTTTGCTGTGTTAAAGTATCTATTTGAGCAACAGATTGGTTTATCATATTTATACCTTCACTTTGCTCTCTTATGCTTTCACTCATCTCATTGATTGATTGGGCTAATACATTTGTATTTGCTTCTATCTCACCTAGAGATTTTTGAGTTCTCTCTGCTAGCTTTCTTACTTCATCAGCAACAACAGCAAATCCACGTCCATGCTCTCCTGCACGTGCAGCTTCTATAGCGGCATTAAGTGCAAGTAAATTTGTTTGATCTGCTATATCTCTAATAATAACTATAATGTTTTTGATCTCATCGCTTTGTCTCATTACATCTCTTGACTTTTGTGAGATAGCATTCATAGATGAACTCATCTCCTCGATAGCTGCAGCACTTTCTTGAAGTGAGTTTGACTGCTCGTTAGCACCGCTAGTTAGTTGCTCCATGTATGTGGCTAAATTTTTAGCTTTTTCTTCTAAAAGTTGAGCCTGAGCAAAGCTATTTTTTAGCATATTTGAAATTTCTTCGCCAAGAGCGTTTATACCAATCGCCATTTTGCCGTTATCGTCTATTCTTGTAGTAAAATTTTGTGCTTTGAAATTTTCGAGAAGTTTGATGATATCCGTGCTATTTGCCGCGATATTTTCTTTTAGAGTTTCTTGAAGCTCTTTAAATGTATTTTTTAGTTGATTTAGCGCAGGATTTAGAGTATTTGCCTCAAGACTTGCTTTAAAATCGCCCTCTTTTATACGATGAACAAATTTTTCAGCATCTTGGATAAATTCATTTTCCGCTACCTTAGCTTCTTTGATAAGCTTCATGTTTTCATTTATCATGTCAGCCATTTCGCCAAGCTCGTTTTTAGCGTTTATATCGATACTTTTATTTGAAAAGCTTTTGTTGTTAAGATAGTCGAAAAATCCACTCAATCCATCTTTTATCGCTTCAAGCGGTCTAAGTTTTAGTTTTAAGATGTATGACATAACACCACCAACAATTATCATAAAGATAAGAGATAAAACGATTTGCTCGATTAAAAGCTTGTTTGCATTATCACTATAAACAGAAGATGGAACTACCGAGCAAACATGCCAGTCAAGCATATCCTCTTTTAGACAAACAGCGACTTTATCTTCGCCATTTTCACTAAATTTATATGTCTTTAACCCACTAAGTAAAGCCTCGTTGCTCTCGTTGAAAAAGTCTTGAAAAGCTTTGTTAAGCTCTGATTTTTTCATTAGCTCTTCTTGGTTTGGAGTGATAACAGACTGTGAATGCTTATCGATACCTAGTATATACTCGCCTTCATGTTTTTTCATACCCAAGATATCGGCACTAAGCTCATTTAGGCTGATGTTTCCAGACACAACTCCAACTATCTTACCGCCTATAACTACAGGTGAAGTTAGAGATGATACCATCGTTCCACCCGTAGCAGCTATCCTGGCATCGGTTATAACACCCTTGCCTTCTTTTAGAGTGTCTTCATACCAGTTACGTTTTCTTGGATCAAAACCGTCGCTTGGCCATTGATGAACACCGTTTGAACGTATCATCCTGCCGTTGTCATAGCCAACGTAAAGCAAAGATAAGTCGGCAACTTTTGCACTCGTTTTTAGTGCGTCTATTATGCTCTCCTCACTTGGAGACTCTTGCTCAATGTATCTTTTTATCTCATTTGGCGCTTTATATTTAGCCTCCACATAGTTTTTCATGAATTTTACGGCGCTTTGAAGCGTAGCATACTGTGAAGCCGATATAAGCGTATAAGCCTCCTTCTTGACGACGCTAAAATTCGTAAAGGAAAAGGCACTTAAACATATAGCCAAACAAACCGAAAGTAACACCACAACACTGCTTACTAGTTTAAAACGCATGTTATAACCTTAAAAAATAAAATTGAAATTTTAGTATTCTACTATTATTGTTATTAATTTATAGTTAAGAAATATTTGTTTTTTGTTAAAATTATTTTACAAAAAACACTTGCGCCAAGCTCTTATCTTCAAACGGCATAACATTTAAAATTTCATCGCCTATTTTTACTTCATACAGCTTATCTTTAGGCGCTTTTGTATATGCAAGAGCCAGTCTAGCGGCAAATTCTTTATCGTCGTTATCGGCATTTATGCTTAAAAAGCTCCTTGCTCCTACGATGTCATCTTTCTCGTTAAATTCTATAGCGTTAAATTTATCGTTCGGGTTTTCTTCAAGAGCGTTATTATCTGCCTCATCTCGCCCGATTATAAGTTTTGCTCCGTTTTTAAGACGTAGATGTCGTCCTAATTTTAGCCAAGTAACATCTATCTTACGCATATCTTTATCAAATTTTAGATAGTCTCTTATCTTCACGGCAAAACTATCTATCGTAAGTAAACATCCACCTCCCGGCGTAGCGTAGTCTTCTATGCCCCATTGCCTGGCAAGAGCAAGCTGCGGTTTTCTATCTCGTCCACTTATGTCAAGCAGTTTCTCACGGTCTATCCAGCCTTCGCGCTCCGGTTTTGTTGGCGCTAAAAGCTTTGCACACATTGGACGCACAACCAGATCGTCGGCATCATTTGCAAGTTTTCTAACCTGCGATAAAGCCTCTCTTCTTTGACTCATAGGACGCTGTCCTAAAACCTCACCCGAGATGATAAAATCCGCATTTTCGCTTTTAAGCATATTTAAGGCTACGTAAAACATATATCCATGACAGTCTATACAGGGGTTAAATTGCTTTCCGTAGCCGTATTTTGGACTAAAAAGCACATCACGTAGGTATTCGTTTCTAATATCAACCACCTTAAAATCCGCCCCGACAAGTCTTGCTCTACGCTCTAAGACGCTAAATTTATCAGAGTCTGGTCCAAAGCCCGTATCAAAATGAAGCGCCGTTACTTTTACGCCTTGATCTGTTATAAGTTTTATAGCAAGCATGCTGTCAAGTCCGCCGCTAAATAATGCTAATGCTTTCATATTTTCCTTTTTAAATTTTGTATTATTAAAGCTATTTTTTGTAAATTTTCAAATTTGTTTTCATCTGCGGAATTTTTTATCTCGCGCTGTAAATTTTCATAAAATTTGATCTTTAGTTTATTGATCGCATCTATTAGTCCGATCTGATTTGTTATAGGCATGGCACTTTCGTCAAGCTCTATCTCGCGGATTAAGACCTCATCATCTCTTTTAAGTACCGCTTCAAACGCCTCTTTGTGATGCATGAAAAATTTAGCATCTATCGCGTCAAGCACTATCTGCTCGAAATTTGCATTTTCAAGCATGCTTTTTAATATAGAAATTTCTAAAATATCCTTATGTTTTCTTTGCGTTTGTGCTACATTTTGACGCGAAATTTGCTTATTTTGCGGCAAGATAGGCATTGTGCGTATGCCTCCTAAATTTAATGCCGTAACATCGATATTTAGCAAACTTGCAACAAGAGGTGCATAGCTTTGAGCGATGATAGCTTTTAAATTTTTAGTAAAGGATAAGATCTCGTCTAGGCACTTTTGTTTTTGCACGGGACGACTTAGGTCATAGCCTTTTACGATGTGTCTTATGTAAAATTCGCCAAGTTCCACACCGGAGTTAAAAAGCTCTTTAAGATACTCTATCTTTCCTGCTGCAACCATATCGGCAGGATCGGCTCCGCCTGCAATGATAACTACACTTCCGTCTATCTCGTTAAGACTTAAAAGATGGGCTGATCTAACAGCGGCATTTATACCTGCGTCATCCCCGTCAAAGCAAAGCAAAACATTAAGCTCGTCATCTCGCTTTAAAAGTGGCAGATGTTTTTCTGTTAGTGCCGTGCCAAGCACCGCTACCGAGTTATCAAAACCCGCATAATGAAGCATTATAACATCTAAATAACCTTCCGTTATGATGATCTGATGTTTTTTAGCGATATTTGCACGTGCTAGATGATAGCCGTAAAAAAGACGGGATTTATCAAAAACTTCAGACTGAGGACTGTTTATATACTTAGCCGGATGGTTTGATATGGTTCGTCCACCAAAGCCGACAAGTTTTGAGGTATGGGTATATATAGGAAAGGTGATACGCTGTGAAAAACTAGCGTAAATTCCCCTTTCGTTTTGTTTGACTATGCCGATATTTAGAGCTTCTTTTGGCTCTATTTGTTCGTTTTGAAGCAGTCTTATAGTCTTTAAGCTCTCTCCTGCCCAACCAAGCTCAAATTTCTCTATCATCGCGTCATTTATCCCGCGTGAGTAAAGATATCTAATCGCATCTTCATTTTTATATAAATCCGCTCTATACATAGCGTTTATACTCTCTAAAATGTGCTTTTCATCTTTTAGCTTGGGCGTATCTTGAGTATAAGTAAGAGTAAAATTTGCCATACTTGCTAATTTCTCTATAGCTTCCGGATATGTTAGCTTTTCGTATTCCATAACAAATTTTATAGCGTTTCCACCGGCTTTACAAGCAAAACAATGATAAATTTGCTTAGATGGACTTATGCTCATGCTTGGATTTTTATCATCATGAAACGGACATACGCATTTAAAATTCGCACCCATTTTTTTAACAGGCACATAGTGACTTACGACATCGACGATATCGGTTACATCCAGTAATTTTTGTATGCTACTTTGCTCTATCATAAGCGAGATTATACGATAGCTTTGCTATAATGCACTTAAATTTAACTAAAAGCAAGAGCGTGGATATTTTTTTTATTGAGCATCGCGACCCGATATTTAGCCTTATCGTCCTTTTTATCATCATTTTTATGATAGCTTCTTTAAGTTATTTTTGGGGAGTTTTTTCAAGCAAAGATGAAAAGAAGCGTATAGAAAAATTTATAAGAAAATTTGAAAACCGCAGTCTAAGCGAAGAACACAAACAAATGCTTTTAAATCCCGAGATCGACGCCAGAAGTCTTAGCATTTTGGGTGGAACATTCTCTAAAAGCGGGGACTTTGAAAAAGCTATAAGCGTCTTTCTTATCGCACTTGCAAAGACAAAAAACAAAGCAGAGAAAGAATTTATCTTAAATGAGCTTGGCGAGGTATATTTTAAAGCCGGGTTCTTAAAACGCTCAACCGACGTGTTTTTGCAGTCTTTAGAGCTAAGCCCGAGAAATCCAAACGCACTAAGATATCTAACCATGATAGATGAAAAGCTTAAAAATTATAAAGAGGCTCTTTATGCTCTAAATTCACTTGAGGAGCTTGGGGTTGAGATAAGAGCGCAAAAGGCATATATCCAAGCTACTGTTGTTTTAAACGACAAAGAACTAAGCATAGAAGAAAAAAGCGAGAAAATTTTAGCTTTGAGTAGGGATTTTGAGCTATTAAAACGTATGTGTATGCAGCTTTGGCTAAAAAACGGCAAAAGCTTAGAAAATTTCCCTGAATTTGCTAAACTTGACGATGTTATAGATATCATGTATAACCAAAATTTAGCCGTAAATTTAAACGACGAAGAGTATCGAGGACTATTTTATGCTAAGGGTGTTATAAACGAGCCAAGCGATATAAAAGGCTTTGAACTAAATGTTATAAAACACCTAAATGACGCTGAATTTAATAAAGCCACACTTAACTTTAACTACGTTTGCAAAAGCTGCAAGAACTCATTTCCTATGCACTTTTATCGTTGCCCGATGTGCCATGAGTTAGGAAGTGTTAAAATTTTACCTCATATCACGGAAAAGCCTGATGAAAACAGTATGCCTTTTTAGCGACGGCTCGTGTTTAAATAACCCGGGAGCCGGCGGCTGGGCGTATATACTTGAGTATGGAAGCGCAGTTAAAAAATCAAGTGGAGCGCAAGCCGATACGACAAATAACCAAATGGAGCTAAGAGCCGTTATAGAAGGTCTAAAAGCACTCAAAGAACCTTGCAATGTCAATCTCTACACCGACAGCTCATATGTCGCAAATTCCATAAACAACTGGCTTAAAGGCTGGGTAAAGAAAAATTTTAAAAATGTCAAAAACGTTCCTCTTTGGCAAGAATACATCCTTGTTTCAAAACCGCATGTGGTTAAAGCCGTGTGGGTAAAAGCACACAACGGACATCCGCAAAACGAAGAATGCGATACAATGGCAAGGGATGAAGCCATAAAAATTCAAAACAAGAGTTAATTAATGAAAAAACTTGAAAATTTACAAAAACAACTCGGATACGAGTTTAAAAATATCAAAATTCTAAATGAAGCTTTAACTCACAAAAGCACAAAAATGCCTTATAATAACGAACGCCTTGAATTCTTAGGTGATGCGGTGATGGATCTGATAGTCGGTGAGTATTTGTTTAAAAAATTTAACAAGATCGCAGAGGGTGATATGAGTAAACTCAGAGCGGCTCTCGTTAATGAAAAAAGCTTTGCAATGATGGCAAAAGAGCTTAAAATAGGCGAATACATCAACCTCTCTTTGGCCGAAGAAAACAATGGCGGGCGCGAGAAAATCAGTCTTTTAAGCGACGCATACGAGGCAATAATGGGAGCGGTATATCTTGAAGCAGGACTTGAAAAAGTTCGCGAAATAGCCATTAACCTACTTGAAATTTGCTACCCTAAAATCGACCTTACAAATTTAGTCAAAGACTATAAAACCGCTCTTCAAGAGATCACTCAGGCAGATTTTGGAGTAACTCCCGTTTACGAACTAACAGGAAGTTCCGGTCCTGATCATAAAAAAGAATTTGAGATCGCACTTTTGTTAAACGGTAAAGAAATTTCACGTGCAACAGGCGGCTCAAAAAAAGAAGCCCAACAAACCGCAGCCAAGATCGCACTTGAAAAACTAAAAAAATAGGATAAATTTTGAATACATTCGGACAAAAACTAACGCTTACAACCTTTGGTGAAAGTCACGGAGTGGCGATCGGCGGTGTATTAGACGGTTTTCCATCTGGAGTAAAGATAGATACTGATTTCTTACAAAACGAGCTTGATAAACGTCGCCCCGGACGTAATAAATTTGCAACCGCTAGAAACGAAGCCGATAAAGTTGAAATTTTTAGCGGAGTTTTTGAGGGAGTTAGCACGGGAACTCCGATAGGTTTTGCTATATTTAATCAAAATCAAAAATCAAACGACTATGAAAATTTGCGTGAAATTTTTCGTCCCGGACATGCGGATTATACTTACTTTAAAAAATACGCCGTTCGCGACCACAGAGGTGGCGGGCGCTCAAGTGCCAGAGAAACTGCGGTGCGTGTTGTAGGTGGGGCATTTGCACAAATGATGCTTGATGAGTTTAATATAACTGTAAAAAGCGGACTTTTAAGCGTGGGCGATGTTAAAACAAATGAATTTAACTGGGAGTTAGCAAAAAATTCGGAGATTTTTTCACTTGGCAATGAAGATGCGATGAAAGAGCTTATAATGAAAGTTCGAGAAGAACACGATAGTATAGGAGCTTGCGTGCTAAGTGTAGTTAGCGGTGCTCCCACAGGACTTGGAGAGGGTTTATATGATAAGCTTGACGCAAGGCTAGCAGCAGCGATGATGGGTGTAAACGGCGTAAAAGCTATCGAGATCGGCGAGGGGATAAATGCTGCTTATCTAAAAGGCTCTCAAAACAACGACCAAATGGGCATAAACGGCTTTTATACAAACCACTCAGGCGGGATCTTGGGCGGGATGAGTAACGGCGAAGATATCATCGTTAAAAGCTATTTTAAACCGACACCGTCTATATTTAAAGCCCAAAAAACCTTAAATTTAAACGCCAAAGAGACCGAATTTGAGCTACGAGGTCGTCATGACCCTTGCATAGGAGTGCGAGGAAGTGTCGTCGCAACCGCTATGATAAGACTTGTGATAGCTGATTTTATGCTTTTAAATTTAAGCTCAAACATACAAAATATAAAGCAAATTTATAGGTAGTTTTGTCTATCTATAAATTTAAAATGTTCTTTTTATCAAACACAAAGTGCTTAAAAGCTACAATATCTCAAAAAAATTTAAAGGCACAAAATGCAAGTAACACTTCTAAATTTCACTCCGCTAAACATCTGCTCACATGCAATACGCACGTGTTGGCAAAGCTTTGAAAAGAGCGATAACGGTGGTGAAAAAGATATCGAGCTGATCGACCGCGTGGGAAATAAATTTAAACACGCAAGCACGTTAGAACATTTATACTATAACTTTTACATACAAGGCATTTCACGTGCGCTTTTGCAAGAGCTTGCACGCCATCGTATCGCAAGTCTAAGCGTCAAGTCAACTCGTTACACGCTAAAAGAGCTTAAAAAAGAGAATGAATTTAAGACCGGTGACTTTGAAAACGCAAGCCGGTATATCGTGCTAACAGGTAATGAGTTAATCGACAACGCAAGCATAAAGGCGCTTGAAAATTTGCGCGAAATTCTAGCTACGACTACAACAAGTATCGATATTGTGAAATACTGCTTGCCGGAATGCTATAAAACCGAGCTAACTTGGAGCGTGAACGCCAGAAGCTTGCAAAATTTCATCTCTTTGCGAAGCTCTAAATCCGCCCTTTGGGAGATAAGAGATTTAGCAAATGCGATTTACAACGCCCTACCGCAAGAGCATAAATTTATTTATGAGAATTGTATAAATAAAGAGTAGTGTTTAAAAAGCTGCTAAAATCAGCTTAGCAGCTTTTCTTGCACTTTATTTTTCGCTCCGACCGCTTACCTATTATCCCCTTTTACCGTTTTTAGTATCGCTGACATATCCTCTTTACCAAGTCCCTCATTTTTAGCTTGTAGATACGCCTTGTTTGAAATTTCACTTAGTGGTAAATTTAAGCCTTGTTCGTCCATCATCTGTTTTAGTAGTCCAAGGTCTTTTGACATAAGCTCTAGCGCAAAGGCACTTGGAAAATTTTCTGTCGCAAATAGCTCTCTTTTAAAGCCAAAAAGAGGGGTATTCATAGCAGACATCCCTATCATATCAAGTACTTTTTCTTTTTCGAGCCCTAGTTTTGCAGCAAAAGTTATCGATTCCGCCATCGCCTGCGTAAAGACTCCAAGTAGCATATTTATAGATAACTTTGCCACCGCTGCTTTTGGACTATCTCCAAAGTCGATGCTAGCCTTTGATAAAGCCTTGAAATATGGCGCGCAAAGCTCTTTTGCCCTGCTTTCGCCACTAACCAAAACAAGTAGAGTCTTAGACACGGCAGCACCCACCGAGCCTGAAACGGGAGCGTCTATATACTCACACCCCTTTTGCTTTACTAATGAGTGAAATTCCTGTGCTTCTAGCGGTGAGATAGTGCTCATATTTACGATGATTTGCCCACTACTAAGAGCGTCTAGCACTCCATCTTTTGAGGTTAAAATTTCTCTTATAGCATTACCATCTGATAGCATGATAAATATAAATTTTGAGTTTTGGATTAGCTCTTTTATACTTTTATATGCTTTCGCACCTAAATTTTCTAGTTCCTGTGTTTTTGAGGCGGTTCTGTTATACACACAAAGTTCAAAGCCCGCGTTTATAAGGTTACTAGCCATCGGCTTACCCATCGCACCTAAGCCTATCCAGCCTATTTTCATCATTTTCTCCTTTATTTAAAAGAATTATTTTAACGATAAATTTTAAATTTTTTATCTTTATATATTGACAAATCGCTAATTATCGATATATAATACGTAAAATAAATTACAAAAGGATAAGAATGCAAAGTTTATTTCAAGCATATACACTAAACAACGGCGTGGAGGTCAAAAACCGCCTAGTGGTAGCTCCCATGACACATTGGGGCTCGGACGCGAACGGACATATCACACACGAGGAGCGTGAATTTATAAAAGGCAGAGCAGAGGACTTTGGTATGTTTATATCAGCGGCTACTCTTGTAGCACACGGTGGCAAGAGCTTTGATGGTGAGCCCCACGCCATAGATGAAGGCGACTTAGAAAGCCTAAGCGAACTAGCAAATACTATAAAATCACAAGGCGCGAAGGCTATCTTACAACTTCACCACGGAGGATACACGGCTATACCTGAGCTAACAAACGGACTTGATGTGATAGCACCAAGCGCTATAAACAGTGCAAGAGAGATGAGTGCTGATGAGGTAGAGGCACTTGTGGTTGCCTTTGGTAACGCTACAAAACTAGCGATAAAAGCGGGTTTTGACGGTGTTGAGATACACGGTGCTAACGGATATCTTATCCAGCAGTTTTACTCAGCACAAAGCAACCTAAGAGAGGATAAGTGGGGTGGAAATTTACAAAAGCGTATGAAATTTCCACTTGCTGTGACTGATGCGGTTATCGAGGCTAAAAAGAGTCTAAACAAGCCTGAGTTTATCATCGGATATCGCTTCTCGCCTGAAGAGCCGGGAGATAACGGCATCACGATGAGTGAGACCTTTGCCCTTGTTGATGAGCTTTGCAAAAAAGAGCTTCAGTATCTACACATCTCGCTTCATGACTTTTTCGTTCATGCTAGACGCGGGGCGGATACAAACCGCACAAGGATAGAGCAAATCCACGAGCGCATAGGTGGCAAACTACCGCTAATAGGCGTTGGAAATTTACTAAGCAGTGAGGACATACAAAAAGCCGTGAGCCTAAAAAGCACTGAATTTATCGCACTTGGCAAATCAGTGATGATAAATCCAAACATGGCGACCCTACTAAAAAACGATGAATTTGATAAGATAGAAACCACGCTTGATGCAGATAAAAAAGATAGCTACCGCTTCCCTAAAAAACTGTGGGAGCTAATAGAAATGAAGCTTGACTTCCTACCAAAGATCAAAGAGTAATGATGACGCAAACCGAACTAATCGAAATTTTCAAAGCCCTTTCAAATGAGACTAGACTAAATATCCTAGCGTGGCTTAAAAACCCTAGCGAAAATTTCCCGCCGCAAGGGTGTCATTTGGAGGGCGAAGTGGATCTAAAAGGCGGCGTGTGCGTGGGAAGCATACAAGAAAAGGCGGGGCTATCGCAATCCACCATCTCATCATACCTTGATATGCTTTTAAAGGCGGGACTTTTAAAAGCACAAAGGCACGGCAAATGGACGTATTATAGTAGAAACGAGGAGATGATAAAAAGGCTAGCCGCCTACACTATCACTGAAATTTAGCTTCTAAACAGAGCTAAATTTTGATTAGTTATATCGGTATTTATAGATATAAAGTAAAATAAAACGAAGGAAAAAAATATGCATTATAACGGATCTATCGTTAGACCACCAACGCATGCTGATAGCGTATTTATAGAGACTACCGTTGGTTGTTCGCACGATAAGTGCACCTTTTGTAACTTTTACAAAGGCTATCCATTTCGCGCTGTACCACTAAGTCAGATAGAAGAGGATCTAAAAGAGGCGTCAAAAATCCGCCCAAACGCTAAGAAAATTTGGGCAAGTGGAGGCAATCCATACACGCTAAATACAAATAAACTACTCCAAATAGCCGAACTTTTTAAAAAGTATCTACCAAAAGCTACAACCACAACCTACACACACATAAAAGATATAAAAAAGAAAAGCTTAGAGGAAATAAAACAGCTTAAAGAGGCTGGATTTGTCGAGCTGGTTATCGGTGTAGAGAGTGCTGATGATGAGGTGTTAAAAGCGGTAAATAAGGGCTATACGGCGGCTGATGTCTTAGAGCAATGCACCAAACTAGAAGCTGCCGGTGTAGAGTACGGGCTAATCTATCTAAGCGGACTAAGCGAAGCTGGCAAAAACCTACAAAGCGTGCGAACAAGCCTAGAAACCATAAACAAACTAAGCCCAATACGCATATACTATACAACCGTAGCCGTGGTGCCTGATACTAAGATGTATGAGGATATGCGAAGCGGTAAATTTAAAGAGGCTGGCGAGCTTGAACGCATAGAGGAGATGAGAGAATTTGTAGCGGGAACTAAGATAGAGACTGAAATTTACGCCCTTACCTCGACAAATGCGGTGCCTTTGGTGGCAAATATGCCTGAGGATAGGGATGAGGTTTTAGCTTATTTAGATGAAGTGATAGCAAATTTCACTGAATTTGATGAGATAAAACTAGCAAAATCACGTGCAAAAATGACAAGAGTTTAAATTTAAAGGAGCAAAAATGAACGAGCAAATTTCTATAGTAGTCATCACAAAACCGGTAAATAGCGACATAAAAGTCGTAAAAGAGGTGATAGAAAAGGCGGTAAATTCTGCATTTAATGAGGCTGGAACGCTGATGTATGAGTGGAGCATAAATGGTGATGAGCTTCATGTTATCGAGAGGTATAAAGATAAAGAAGCCGTTTTAGCGCATATAAAAAATTTAGCTAGTCTTGTGGAAGAGCTACCAAAACTAGGCGTAACAAGTAAATTTTACATCTACGGCGAGGTTGGCGATGAGGTTAAAAAGCTTTTAGAGCCAAGAGGTGCGGTATTTATGAGTAAGATAGGTGGGTTTATAAAATGAGAAAAATTTTAGCTGTTTTATTACTTTTAACACAGTTTGCGTTTAGTGCGGAGCTTAGATACTTTATGCAAGGTGAGAATTCGCCAAAATTTAGCATGCCTTACGGCGATAATGGCGGTAAATTTGCTAAAAGTGGGGACGCTAAAATTTACTATGAAATTTACGGCAAAGGCGAGGTCGTAGTCGTGCTTCACGGCGGTGGGCTTGGCTCTATGTATGAGATGGGTGGCTTTATCGATGAGCTAAAGAAAACATATCAAGTCATCGCCATCTCTACCCGCGCGCACGGCAAGTCTGACATCGGTCAAACTCCGTTTAGTTTAGAGCAAAGGGCTGATGACATAATGGCGGTTTTAAAGCATGCAAAGGTAGAAAAAGCCGTAAATTTGCTAGGATTTAGCGACGGCGGATATAGTGCATACGCCTTTGGGGCAAAATATCCAAAAATGGCTAAAAAGATCGTAACTATCGGTGCCGGAGAGGTTTTAGCTACAAACAAACGCTTTGTTTTTAGCCTTGATGAGTGGCGTGCGTATGACGCTAAATTTATAGCACAACAAGAAGCTTTGATGAGTGAGCCAAAAAGATACGCCGAGTTTTTAAAAATGTATGAAAATATGTGGAACGGCGCGGTCGTTAGTAAGGAAATTTTTAGCAAAATTTCAGCTCACGTGCTTGTCATAAACGGACAAAACGATATGAACTCACACTTGCAAACGGCGGTAAATGCCTATCAGAGCTTGCCAAACGCTAGCCTAGCTATCATCCCTGACACATCACACCCTTGTTTTTTAGAAAATTTTGACGCTGTTTGGGCGGTGGTAAAGCCATTTTTGGCAAAGTAAATTTATAGGGCTAGTCCCCTATAAATTTCTCATATAAGATGTATCATATACGCCGTCCATGCGTCTTTTGATATCGTCATGCCATGTGCTTGGCAAGACCTCAAGCGCTAAAAACCGCTCCATCAGTTCTAAATTTTCATTTGGCGCGTAAAATAGCCGATTTATTTGCATGATAGAAAGAGAATTTTGGGCTTTTACTACCCTTATCTCATCTCCAGCCTTGCAACTACCAGCCTTTAAGACCTCATAGTACCAGCCAGTGCGACCAGTTTTAAAAATTTCGCTTGCCATGTCTTCATTTAGCCAGCGTTTTGAGAGCTTGAAGCATGGCTTTCGTGGCTGAGTTACCCTTAAAATCAGTGTGCCTATCTGGTGTATATCACCAACACATACACTGTTCTCATCAAGTCCGCTTATGGTTAGATTCTCTCCCATGGCGCCAAATGGTAAATTTTTAAACTCTAAAAATTTCTCCCACTTTGCGTAGTTTTCATAAGAGTTGGCAAATATCGCCTTTTTCACCCCGCCATGATGCTTTCTGTCAGCTACGCTGTCACCCACGAAGCCAAGCTCATTTGCAAAAACTTCGCCAGTTTGAGCGCTCTTAAACATCGCCGTTTTCCAAGGTTTATTTAAAGTATCTTTTGCAAACTCAAAGCCGTAGTCTTTTACACCACCTATCAACAATGCCTTTAAAATCGCCATTTTTATCCTTTAAATAAATTTTAAAACCAAAATGAGATACTAAATTTAGATACGTAAGTTATTTGCGTGAGTTAATGCAACCGCTATAGCGTCAGTTATGTCAAGCGGTTTTATCTCTTTAGTTATACCAAGTATCTTTTTTACCATAAATGCCACCTGCTCTTTTTGCGCTTTTGCTTTACCGGTTACGGCTTTTTTTACTTGAAGTGGTGTGTATTCGGCAAATTCTCCATGAATTTGAAGTATCTTAAGACTTAGAGCACCGCGAAACTGTGCTAATTTTAAAACAGTTTTTGGATTATAAGCGAAAAATATATCCTCTATCGCCACAGCATCAAAGCTGTGATTTTTAAATATAACATCAAGTCCTTCGCAAAGTTCGGTGATTTGATATTGAAGAGTACTTGGTTTTATTTTGATTAGTCCCGCTTCTATTAAAGATGTTTTTTTCACTGTTTTTTCTATTATGGCATAACCACAATTTCGGCTTCCCGGGTCTATCCCTAAAATTTTCATCACTGCCTTTTCAATATTTTTTCACTACTTATTCACAGTGTGAATAACTTCATTTCTTAATAGTTTAACAAACAATTTATTAATTTTAAGATAAAATATTTGGATTACGGATAAAAGGAAAAAT